>NZ_RZOI01000264.1:0-7422 GCF_004022645.1 Mesorhizobium sp. M4A.F.Ca.ET.020.02.1.1
GAGTGCTGCCCTGGGCGCTCGGTTTCACCACGGTCGCCTATGGGGCCGTCGCCGCCGTGCTTGGCGCCGGCTTCGTCTGGTATGCCTGGAAGGTGCTTGGCATGGCCGCCGACGATCGCGCCATGAAGCCGGCCAAGGCTTTGTTCGCCTATTCGTTGCTCTACCTCTTCGCCATCTTCGCCGCCTACCTCGCCGACTGCGTGGTCGGGCGCGCGCTCGCCATGGGGGGGATTTGATCGTGGCCGACAAGAACCTTGAGCTCGTCACGCTGACCGAACGCCAGCAGAAGGCACGGCGCAGCCGCTCGGTCGCCATCGGCGTTGCGCTGGCGGTGCTCGTCGTCATCTTCTATATCGCCACCATTGTGAAGTTCGGCCACAACCTCTCGGGGACGATGTGACGATGGCGCGCGAAACAATCACCGACCCCACCAAGAAGAACACCAACCGCGTCGTCGCCGGCGTCTGCATCGCCTTCTTTGCCGGCATGATCGGCATGGCCTATGCCGCAGTGCCGCTCTACACCATGTTCTGCCAGGCCACCGGCTATGGCGGCACTGTCAAGCGCGCCACTCAGCAATATGCCGACCGCGTGCTCGACCGCGACATCACCGTCCGCTTCGATGCCAACACCGCTGGCGTTCCGTGGGAGTTCCAGCCGGTCGCCCGCTCGGTCACCATCAAGATCGGCGAGACGGTGGAGGCACATTACAGCGCCACCAACAAGTTCGACCGTCCCTTTACCGGCCGCGCCACTTTCAACGTGCAGCCGGAACTGGCCGGTCCCTACTTCAACAAGGTGGAGTGCTTCTGCTTCACCGACACGACGCTGAAGCCCGGTGAATCGCTGGACATGCCGGTCGTGTTCTATGTAGATCCCGATATCGTCGACGTGCCGGAACTGAAGGACTTGAAGACCATCACCCTGTCCTACACCATGTTCCCGGTCGACAAGAACAAGCCCGTCGCATCGTCGGCGCCGGCCCAAAGCACCAACAAAGTTCCGAATACCGAAGCAAGCCTCGGGGGTTGATATGGCAGACGCACACGCAAAACCACAGCACGACTACCATCTCGTCGACCCCAGCCCGTGGCCGTTCCTTGGCTCCGTCGGCGCGCTGGTGACCGCCATCGGCGGCGTCTGCCTGATGCAGTACCTGAAGGCCGGCAGCTTCCCGATCTTCGGCCATAACATCGCCAATCCCTGGCTATTCTTCATCGGCCTCCTGATCGTGATCTACACCATGTTCGCCTGGTGGTCGGACACCATCAAGGAAGCGCATGAGGGCCATCACACCCGCGTCGTGTCGCTGCATCTGCGCTACGGCATGATCATGTTCATCGCCTCCGAGGTGATGTTCTTCGTCGCCTGGTTCTGGGCTTTCTTCGATGCCAGCCTGTTTCCGGGCGAGACGCAGCAATATGCCCGCACCGCCTTCACCGGCGGCGTCTGGCCGCCGAAGGGCATGGAGGTCCTCGACCCGTTCCACCTGCCGCTCTACAACACCATCATTCTGCTGCTGTCCGGCACAACGGTGACCTGGGCGCACCATTCGCTCATCCATGGCGACCGCAAGGGGCTGATCAACGGCCTGGTGCTGACCGTCGGGCTCGGCATGCTGTTCACCATGGTGCAGGCCTACGAGTACATGCACGCGCCGTTCGGCTTCAAGGATTCCATCTACGGCGCCACGTTCTTCATGGCCACCGGCTTCCATGGCTTCCATGTCATCATCGGCACCATCTTCCTGCTGGTCTGCCTGATACGCGCCATCAAGGGCGATTTCACCCCGAAACAACATTTCGGCTTCGAGGCGGCAGCTTGGTACTGGCACTTCGTCGACGTGGTCTGGCTGTTCCTGTTCAGCGCGGTCTATGTCTGGGCCTCGAACGGCGCGATGATCGAAGCCCACTGATTGCAGTCCGAGGAAATGTGACGAGGCGGCTGCGGCGACGTGGCCGCCTTCTTCTTTTCGGCGCAATGGCCGGCCATCGGTAGCCGATGTTGGCGAGAATTCCTTGTGCAGTCTGCGCATGCATGGTCTGGTCTTTCCCTGCGCTTGCAGGCCAGCAGGTCTATCTGGTCCGGGTTGAAAAGGCGGAGCGGCGACTTGAGCTGATCGGCGAAGGCGGCAAGATCCTTCGCAGTTTCAGCATCGCGCTGGGCAGTGAGCCGTTTGGCCACAAACACCAGGAGGGCGACGAGCGAACACCGGAGGGGCGCTACGTTCTCGACTGGCGTAACGCAAACAGCGCGGCCTACAAATCGATCCACATCTCGTATCCGAACGCCGACGATCTCGCGGCGGCACAGGCTCGCGGCGTGGACGCCGGCGGGATGATCATGATCCACGGCCAGCCAAATGGTTTTGGCTGGCTGGGGTGGCTGCTTCAATTGGTCGACTGGACCGATGGCTGCATTGCGGTTACGGACTCTGACATGGATGAAATCTGGACGATGGTGGCTGCTGGCACACCTATCGAGATCAAGCAATGAGTGACGACAAGGCGATCTGGCCACCCATCGAACCGATCTCGGCTGGCCTGCACGGCCGCTGCCCGCGCTGCGGCGAGGGCAAGCTGTTTTCCGGCTTCCTCAGCGTCGGCAAGCGCTGCGTCAATTGCGGCCTCGACTACTCCTTTGCCGATGCCGGCGACGGCCCCGCCGTGTTCGTCATCCTGATCATCGGCTTCATCATCGTTGGCCTGGCGTTGTGGATGGAGGTGACGCTCGGGCCGCCGCTCTGGGTCCACCTGCTGCTATGGATACCGCTGGCGCTGGTGCTGTGCTTGACGGCGCTCAGGCTGATCAAGGGCGTGCTCTTGACGCTGCAATACCGCAACAAGGCCGCCGAAGGCAGGCTGGACCACGGCGAATGAGCGAGGCATCCGCTCTGACGGCAGGCAGGTCCCGGCCCAGGCGGGCATTGCTGCTGATCCTTGCGCTGGCTCTGTTCGTCATCCTGGTCGGGCTCGGCACCTGGCAGGTCCAGCGCCTGCACTGGAAGGAGGGCCTGCTCCAGACCATCGACCAGCGCACGCATTCGGCGCCGCGCCCGCTGGCCGAGCTCGAAAAGCAGTTCGCCGCGACGGCTGACGTCGACTACACGCCCGTGACGGTGACCGGCACCTTCCTGCACCACGGCGAACGGCATTTCTTCGCCACCTGGGAGGGCGCTTCCGGCTTCGACGTCTTCACGCCGTTGCAGCTCGACGATGGTCGTTTCGTGCTCATCAACCGCGGCTTCGTTCCCTACGACCTGAAGGATGCGGCCAAGCGGCCGCAAGGCGAGGTCGCCGGCAAGGTGACTGTAACCGGGCTCGCCCGCAACCCGCTGGCGGCGAAGCCCTCGATGATGCTGCCCGACAATGATCTCGCCAAGAACATCTTCTACTGGAAGGACCGCGGCGCCATGGCGTCGAGCGCCGGCCTGCCCGCCGGCGCCGGCCTGGTGCCGTTCTTCATCGACGCCGACAAGACGCCGAACCCCGGCGGCCTGCCGGTCGGCGGCGTCACCGTTATCGATCTGCCGAACAGCCATCTGCAATATGCCGTCACCTGGTACGGCCTTGCCGCCGCCCTTGCCGGCGTCCTGCTTTTCAGGCTCCGCCGCCCGGCGAAAGCAGGGTGATTGCTGTCGTCGCCCTTGACAGGGCAGGGGCGCGCACCTCATTTCGCGCCTTAAGTTCCGAGCTCCGATCAACCGGTCCGCAATCATGCTTCAGACAAAGCCACCGCTGACGATCAGGCTCTGCCAGCCGCGCGGCTTCTGCGCCGGCGTCGACCGTGCCATCCAGATCGTCGTGCTGGCACTGAAAAAATACGGCGCGCCTGTCTACGTCCGCCACGAGATCGTGCACAACCGCTATGTCGTCGAGGGGCTGCAGAGCCTGGGCGCCGTGTTCATCGAGGAGTTGTCCGAGATCCCTCCCGAGCATCGGAAGTCGCCGGTCGTCTTTTCGGCGCATGGCGTGCCGAAATCGGTGCCGGCGGATGCCCAGGCGCGCAACCTGTTCTACCTCGATGCCACCTGTCCGCTGGTGTCCAAGGTGCATAAGCAGGCGATGCGCCACCAGCGCCTCGGCCGCCATGTGCTCCTGATTGGCCATGCCGGCCACCCCGAGGTGATCGGTACCATGGGCCAGCTGGCGGACGGCGCCGTCACTCTGATCGAGACCGAGGCCGACGCCGCCGTTTTCGAGCCCGCCGACCCGGCGGCACTCGGCTTCGTCACCCAGACCACGCTGTCGGTCGAGGACACCGCTGGCATCATCCGCGCGCTCACGGAGCGCTTTCCTGAGTTGCACGCGCCGGCCGCCGAATCGATCTGCTATGCCACTACCAACCGCCAGGAAGCGGTGAAGGAGACCGCCGCCGGCGCCGATCTCTATCTGATCGTCGGCGCCCCAAACTCCTCCAATTCGCGGCGTCTCGTCGAAGTCGCCGAACGCGCCGGCGCCACGATGTCGCTTCTCGTGCAGCGCGCCGCCGAGATTCCGTGGAACGACATCGCCAATATCTCGACGCTCGGCCTGTCGGCGGGCGCCTCGGCGCCGGAGATCATTGTCGATGAGATCATCGATGCCTTCCGGCAGCGCTTCGACGTGACGATCGAGCTGGCGGTGACGGCGACCGAAACGGAGGACTTTCCGGTGATGCGGGTTTTGCGCGATGTCGAACTGACGGCGGCCGACATGGCCTTCGTCAACGGAGCCGCGTGAAGCGCCCATGGCCGTCTATACCGATGTCAGCGAGGGCGAGCTTGGCGCGTTCCTGAAGGCCTATCCGGTCGGCGAACTCTTGTCCTACAAGGGCATCGCCGAAGGTACCGAGAATTCCAACTTCCTGCTGCACGCCACCAGCGGCTCCTACATCCTGACGCTCTATGAGAAGCGCGTTGACAAGGCTGACCTGCCGTTCTTCCTCGGCCTGATGGGTCATCTGGCGCGAAAGGGCATTTCCTGCCCGCTGCCGGTCACCGCGCACGACGGCACCGTCATCGGCCAGCTCGCCGGCCGGCCCGCCGTCATCATCACCTTCCTCGAAGGCCTGTCGCTGCGGCGGCCGACGGCGGCGCATTGCGGCGAAGTCGGCAAGGCGCTGGCCGAACTTCATCTCGCCGGCCGGGATTTTGCCTTGCGGCGGCCGAATGCCCTCGCCATCGACGGCTGGCGCAAATTGTGGGACGCCTCGCGCGACCGGGCCGACGAGGTCGAGCCCGGCTTGGCAGCCGAGGTCGATGCCGATTTCGCCGATTTCGAGCGCAACTGGCCGAAGGACCTGCCGGAAGGCATCATCCATGCCGACCTTTTCCCCGACAATGTCTTCTTCCTCGGCGAGAAACTGTCCGGCCTGATCGATTTCTATTTCGCCTGCGACGATCTCTACGCCTATGACGTCGCCACCTGCCTCAACGCCTGGTGCTTCGAGAAGGACTTTTCCTTCAACCTGACCAAGGGTACGGCGCTGCTCGCCGGCTACCAGAGTGTGCGGCCTTTGAGCGGCGACGAGAAGGCGGCGCTGCCGATGCTGGCGCGCGGCTCGGCGTTGCGCTTCATGCTGACCCGGCTTTATGACTGGCTGACCATTCCCAACGGCGGATTGGTCATGAAGCGCGACCCGACCGAATATATCCGCCGGATGCGGTTCCATCGGGCGATCAAATCTCCCTCCGAATACGGATTGCTATGACCAAGCATGTTGAAATCTTCACGGATGGCGCCTGCTCGGGCAATCCGGGCCCCGGCGGCTGGGGCGCCATCCTGCGATTCAATGGCAAGACCAAGGAACTGTCGGGCGGCGAGGCCGAGACCACCAACAACCGTATGGAATTGCTCGCTGCCATCTCGGCGCTGAACGCGCTGAAGGAGCCTTGCGCGGTCGAGCTTCACACCGACAGCAAGTACGTCATGGACGGCATTTCCAAGTGGATCCATGGCTGGAAGAAGAACGGCTGGAGGACCGCCGACAAGAAGCCGGTCAAAAACGGCGAGCTCTGGCAGGCGCTGGACGAAGCCAACCGGCGTCACCAGGTCACCTGGAACTGGGTCAGGGGCCATGCCGGCCATGCCGAGAACGAGCGCGCCGACGAGCTCGCTCGCGAAGGCATGGCGCCGTTCAAGAAAGACCCCGTCAGGCCTGCCGTGGCACCGCAGCCGGCGGCACAAGCTACGCAGCCGACAGCGGCAAAGCCGCGGCGCTCGACGCAGAGCTATTGATTCCGCAAGCGGCTCCGCTCCCCGGCAGGAAGACCCTCTATCGTGGCGACCGCATACTACATCACGCATCCCCAGGTTCAGGTCGATGCCAACGTTCCGGTGCCGGAGTGGGGGCTATCCGACATCGGGCGAGCCAGAGCGTCCACAATGCTCGACCAGCCCTGGATCGGGTCGATCCGGCGTGTCGTGTCGTCGGCTGAACGCAAGGCGATCGAAACCGCCGAGATCCTCGCAAGGCATCTGAACCTCACGGTCGAGGTGAGGGAACGGATGCACGAGAACGATCGGTCGGCAACGGGTTTCCTGCCGCCGCCGGAATTCGAGGCGGTCGCCGACCAATTCTTCGCCAATCCACACAGCAGCATTCGCGGATGGGAAAGGGCCATCGATGCCCAGCGCCGTATCGCGAGCGAAGTCGACGCGGTGCTCGGCGTCGACGGCCCCGGCGATATTGCTTTCGTGGGCCACGGGGGCGTGGGAACGCTCCTGCTGCTTTCCCTGACCGGGCGGGAAATCAGCCGCGAGGCGGACCAGCCAGCGGGTGGTGGCAACTATTTCGCCTACGAAATCAGCATGCGACGCGTCGTCCACGCATGGCGGCCGATCGACAGGCCGGCACCGCGACTGGATGGTTGATTTGGCCGGAAGCGAGCAAGTCTAGGCTTCTGGTTAAAATCACTTTTACGCCCGGCGCCATATGCTGCCCCGATCGACCTGGCACAAGGCATGGTGGCGATGTTCGGGCGCAGGATCTTCGGCAAGCAGCAGCACAGCTTTGCCGAGCTCAAGAAAAGGATGCGTCCGACGCCCGATGCCGACGGCGTGACGCGCGTATTCTCCAAGGAACTCTGGGACGATCCGAAAATCGGCTCCATGCTGCGCGAGCTCGGCTTCGCGCCGGACGATCAGCGCAACATAATGCGCACGGCCGACGACTACATCGCCCTCTTCGCCACGGCCAAATACCGGCTTCAGAAGCGCACCGAGACCTTCAACCGCGATATGGCGGCACGCCATGGCTATTGCCGTGCCGCCCCCTTCCTGGTCATCGATCAATCGATCTGGGACGGCGAGCATGGCGCGTTCCTCTATGCCCAGATGGATCTCATCGGTTTCGACGACTGGAATGTCATCATGCTGGCGGTGGATGCGCGGACCACGCAATTGTGCGGCCTGCCGGCGCATCCGGGCGCGGTGCCGGCGC
>NZ_RZOI01000265.1:0-7400 GCF_004022645.1 Mesorhizobium sp. M4A.F.Ca.ET.020.02.1.1
GTGCCCGCCATTCCTGTGCGATTGATCAGCACGCACGGCGCCGGCGATGTCTTCGCCGGAACCTTTGCGGCGGCCTTTGCCGCCGGCAGCACTTTCGCGGTGTGTCTCGATCTCGCCAACCAGGCCGCCGCCAGGCACGTCTCGACCTGACGGCATGCGGCCTACGCATCTCAAATCTTTAGTGCAGCTAAACGATCAAGCTCACCTTCTAAATTGAGCTAACAGCTCTCCCGCAATACGAATGTAGCGGTTCGGCAAACAGGCCGGACATCGGCAGCACGGCTTGCCGGGGAGGCAATTGCGCCATTGCGGGAGGTGTCGAGCGCCTTCGCAGCGTGTCCGCGGTGAGTCGGGACACGAAGGCTTTCACGCGTCTCGCCGAAGCTTGCGGCGTGCCGAATTCGGTGATGCGAAGGATACGGACATGAACCTTTATACCCTGCTTGCCGCGCGTGCGGAGCGTGGACGCCCGGTGCGGGTAGGCCTGATCGGTGCGGGCAAATTCGGCTCTATGGTGCTGTCGCAGGCGCAACGCGTCGCCGGATACCATATGGTCGCGGTGGCCGATCTGAATGTTTCCAAGGCGCGGGAATCGCTGCAGCGCGTCGGCTGGCCGGCAGAGCGGTATCAGGCGAAGAATGCCGGTGAGGCGGTGAAGCACGGCACGACCTTCGTTACCGACGACGTTGCCGCCCTGCTAGCCTGCGAGGAGATCGAATGTGTGATCGAGGCGACCGGTCATCCGATTGCCGGAACCCGTCATGCGCTCGCCGCGATCGAAGCCGGCAAGCATGTCGTCATGGTCAATGTCGAGGCGGACGTTATGGTAGGACCGATCCTGGCCGAAAAGGCGCGCCAGAAGGGTGTCATCTATTCGATGGCCTATGGCGACCAGCCGGCGCTGATCTGCGAGCTGGTGGATTGGGCGCGTGCGACCGGCTTCGAGGTGACGGCGGCCGGCAAGGGGATGAATTTCGAGCCGCGCTATCGCTATTCCACGCCCGACACGGTCTGGGGTTTCTTCGGATGGAGCGAGGAAGAGGTGGCCAAGGGCGACTTCAATCCGAAAATGTACAACTCCTTTACCGACGGCACCAAGGCGGCGATTGAGATGGCCGCGGTTGCCAACGGCACCGGACTTGATTGTCCTGACGGCGGCCTGGCCTTCCCGCCTGCCGGCCTCCACGATCTGGCCAAGGTGTTCCGTCCGGCGGCCGACGGCGGACGCATGGCGCGCTCCGGCCTTGTCGACATCGCCGCCAGCCAGGAGCCGGATGGCCGCGAGGTGATCAACAACATCCGCTATGGCGTCTTCGTCACGTTCAAGGCGCACAACGAGTATTCGCGCGCCTGCTTCAAGCAGTACGGCCTTTTGACCGATCCGTCGGGATGGTATGGCTCGATGTGGCGGCCCTTCCATATCATTGGGCTGGAAACCTCGATCAGCGTGTTGTCGGCCATTCTGCGCGGTGAGCCGACCGGCTCGTCGAAGGAATTCCGCGGCGATGCCGTGGCGACAGCCAAGAAGGATATGCAGCCCGGCGAGATGCTGGACGGCGAGGGTGGCTACGCCGTCTGGGCAAAGGCCATCCCGGCTTCAATCAGCCTGGAGCACGCGGCGCTTCCGATCGGGCTGGCGCACAATGTGCGGCTCAAGCGCGCCGTCAGAAAGGACCAGATCGTCAGCTTCAACGATGTCGAATTGGTCAACGACCTCGACGTCGTGAAGCTGCGCCGCGAGATGGAAGAGCGCTTCCGCCCGACGCCGAGCGTCGCCGCCTGATCGCCCGGGAAGAAAAGTCATGAGCAAGCGCAGTGCGCCATCCTTCGTGGTGATCCCCGAATTTCGCGTCAGGCCGCAGGTCAGGACTCCATTTCTCTATGCCGCCTTGGACGACGCCCACCATTCGCTCGCCGACGAGTCGGGCTGCCGCCGCTTCGATGTCGTCTGCCCCGAGGAGGCCAAGGACACAGTGTTGTTCTACGAGGTGTACGACGATCGCGCCGCATTCGACGCGCATTTGCAAACCAGGCATCTGAAGCGCTTCCAGGCGGCTATGAAGGCGCTCGAGGTCGAAGAGACGGTCGTTCGCTTCGCCGCTCTCGAAAACGGCTGATCAGGCACCGGTCGCCGCAATGAGCGCCACCAGGATCGGCTTCATCGGAACGGGCATCATGGGCGGCCACATGGCCCGCCGGCTGGCGCAGGCCGGCTTTGCCGTGAGCGCGTGGAACCGCAGTCCGGGCAAAGCCGAAGCGCTCGAGCGCTTCGGCGTCGCTGTTGCCGCCGAGGCAACAGAGGCGGCGCGGTATGCGGATGTCGTGATTGCGATGCTGAGTTCGGGGCCGGTCTGCGACGAGGCGCTGTTCGGCGCAAATGCCGTGGCCGACGCGATGTCGCCGGAGTCGATGCTTGCGGTGATGAGCTCGATCCCGGTCGATACCGCGCGCCGGCAAGCAGAGCTGGCGGCGCAAAAGGGCATCCGCTACGTCGATGCTCCGGTTTCCGGCGGTGAGAAGGGCGCGGATGAAGGGATGCTTGCCATCATGGCGGGCGGTGAAGCCGACACCATAGACACGCTGAGGCCTGTCTTTGCCGAGCTGGGGCGTGTCACGCATGTCGGCCCGGCTGGCGCCGGCAACCTGGCAAAACTCGCCAACCAGTTGATCGTCGCCAGCAACATTTGCGCGGTTGCCGAAGCGCTCCTGCTGGCGGAACGAGGTGGCGCGGATCCGACGCGCGTGCGCGAGGCGCTGCTCGGCGGCTTTGCCGACTCGACGGTGTTTCGCCAGCACGGTCGGCGCATGATCGAAGCCGATTTCGTGCCCGGCGGTCCCGCGAAATATCAGATCAAAGACACCGGCACGGCACTCGTGCTGGCCGCATCACTCGGTCTAACATTGCCTGTAGCAACGGAGGTCGATCGTATATTTCGCGGGCTTGTTGAGCATGGCGGTGGGGATCTGGACCACAGTGCAGCAATCCTTGAGCTGCGCCGCTTAAATCGTTAGTAAGGTTCGACATCAGACGCTGTTGCCCAACGTCAAGTTCAGCGCTCGAAACATGTTTCGTTGAGCTAACCCGCTGCTTTCTCATCTGGTTTGTCCGCTTCTAGCGCAGGCACCCTTCGGCGCACGCCAAAGGCAGGTGCTATATTCGAAAGGGGGCGGACACCGTCGCGATCTGGCCTGCGACGTTGGAGCTGCCGCAGCAAGCCTTGCTCATCACCGAAGTTTTCCCACCAAAATCGGAGAGTCACTATCTTACCTTGATGACTACCTTGCCCTTGGCTCGACCTGTCTCGACGTAGGCCAGAGCCTCATTGGTCGCCTCAAACGGGAAGGCCAATGCACGATCGAGTCTAATCGCAAGTTTTACCCAACTTTACACTGCCTTTACCGCCATTAACGCTGACGTCGCTAAGTCTGAACCGTGATCGCGGTTCAGAGGGTTGGCGATGATCTTGAGGCGTAAACGACGTGTAACGTTCCGACGGACTGCGCTCTGCGGGCCCCTGCTCGTATTGCTCTCAGCCTGCGCAAATGTACCTTTGCGGCAGGGCACCTCCCTCAGTTCCTACGCCGGATGACCCCCTCAGGCGGCATGCTCACCAAAGCTAAGCTACGCTTGGATTCGGCACCGCTTCTCAGCGCACAAACGGTGAGCATCGTGCCGACCTCAGCAAGAATTGGAAATAGCCAATTCGAGCCCAAAGACCTGGCGCTTGTCACTAACACCATCGACCGAGCCCTTTGCACCGATCTCAGCGACCGGTTCCTTTCCTTGTCGTGGCCCCCAACCAGCCGGCAGACCTCGTGGTCCACGCGACGGTCACCAACATCGTAGCGACGAACCGGACGGCCGCTGCAGCGTCTACGGCGGCTTCGCTCGGCGCCACGGTGGCCCTTCCCGTGCCAATCCCCAGGCTGCCAATCGGCCTTGGTGCTTGGCGATCGAAGCCGAGGCGGTCGGTAGGGACGGATCTCAGAAGGCGGCCATGGTCTGGTCGCGCGGTGCGAACATAATCACGACAGGCGCCCGAGTCTCCTCGGTGGGAGATGCGTACTCCCTCTCTTCTGCCTTCTCGGACGACTTCAGCAAGATGCTGATCAAGGGCAAGGACCCGTTCAAGGGAATGGGAATGCCGTCGATCCCGTCGATGCAGAGGATCAGGGTCTCGCTCGGCGGCAAACCGAAATACGACGCCTGCAAAGCATTCGGCCGTGCCCCTGGCATCCCCGGCGCGGTCGCCGGTCAGCTGCGATTGCCGCCAGGCTGGACCGACAAGAGCAGCCCCTCACTAACGCGAAACATGACCTCGCGAAGCGCCGCAGATGGCGGGCTTCACGCAATGACTGAAGAAAGGAAATAGCATGAAGATCCAGCTAGCGCTTGCTACGGCAGCCGTCGCATTTCTTGACTCGACCGCCACATTCGCCGCAGGGACCCAGGACTATCTGCCACCGGGGAAGGCGGCCGCCATTCTCGCGGATGGCGCCCCCCGGTCGGCGAGCGCGCCGAACGGCAGGTCGTTCAAGCTCACCCTGAACAAGTCCGGCACCGGCAGCATACGCGGTCCTCTGCTGTTTTCGTTGTCTGTCAACTGGGCGCTCAAAGGCGATGCGATGTGCATCACCTACACGATGATATCGGAGTGCCTTCGATTTCGCGAGGTTCCTGGAGGGCTTCAGGGCTGGAACGGCGACAAGCCCGACCTGAAGATGACGCGGTAAGGGCGTCGGCCGATCTTAATCGAGACCTCGGCTCGAACGAGCCTGGCATGAATGCAGACTACGCCCGTTGGGCGAGCGGCAGAACGGAATTATCAACTATGAAAAAAGCGCAGCGTGTTGTCCTCATGACCGGGGCCACGAGCGGCTTCGGCATATACACCCTTCAGAACATCGCCGCGCAGCCCGGCACGAGAGTAATCATTGGCGCTCGTGGGAGAGGCCGAACAGCGCCGCCGGCGGTCGAGATCCTGCCGCTCGATCTCGCCTCGCTCGCCAGCGTACGGGACTTCGCCGACTCGGTTCAGCGGCGGATTGGTGATGCCCGCATTGACATTCTGATCCTCAACGCCGGCCTTCGTGGTTCTGCTGCCGAGGAGCGGAGCGCGGACGGCTACGGGATGACGTTCGCGGTGAACCACGGTTCTGGTGCGGGCATACGCTCGTACACGGCGTCGAAATTGTGCAATCTCATGACTGCTCTTTCTTTCGCCCGACTGGATGAGGTGAAGGTGCGCCAGATCAACGTGATCGCCTTCAATCCAGGTCGTGACGCCTCTGTCTTGCAGAAGGTGCTTGTGACGGTTCTGATGCATACGATCTTTCCGCTGATCGGTTTGTTCCGTCCCGAGTTCCTCATGAACAGGCCCGAGCATTCGGGAAAAATGCTCGCCGACGTGGCTCTGGGAAAAATCACCCCACCGCCCGGCCGGGCCTGTGTCTCGCTGGTTAAGGGCAAACCGACATTCCCGGACCCTTCGGAACTCGCGCGAGACCGAGACGCTCAGGACCGGCTGTGGCGCGAAAGCGCAGCGATGGCCGGCGCAAGCATCTCTGGCAGATGGCCACGATGTCACGGTGCTCGCTCGCGTACCAGGCCGCATGCCGGTGAGTCACCCACGCTTGCGTGTGCCCGCGGGCGACGCTCAGAATCCCGATGCGATCGAGAAGTTGCTCGAGGGGCAAGAGGTGGTCTGCGACTGCCTGGGTATTACCAATGTGGTGCGCACAATAACCATGTTCTCCCGCTGCGCGGAAAACCTCTCGAAAGCACTCAAGCCCGAACAACTGCTCTTGCGGTCACAGGTATGGAGACCGGCGATAGCAGAGGACATGGATGCTTCCTGTACGACCATGTGTTCTGCCGGTCGTTCTGCGCAGGATATCCTCTATCGATCATGGCCATTGCGCTTTCAGTATTTCGGGCAGAAGCCTGCTCCGAAAGTCCTGATCGTAGTTGCCTTGAAGGGCGACTTGCATCTTTTCTTCCAAGGCGAGGTGAGCAATGCCGTGCGCAGTGGACCAGGCAGCAAAGACGGGAGCCAAATCCTGTACCTTTAGCAGGGCCTCCAGAGTGGTGCCGCTGACTTGAGCAGCCGCTTCAGCGAGCGGAACAAGAGCCTGTCGGCTCGTTGTTTCGTACTGGGGATCGGAGCGGTTGATTAGATCCTTGCGGAACATCAGCCGGAATCGGCCGGGATGGTCGAGCGCGAAGGCAACGTAGGCCGCCGCTATTGCTCTCATCCTTTCGGTTGGCGTCCCGCTGTCCGGCACAGCAGCGAGATAGCGCCCAAGCTCGCGGTAGCCGAGGATCGCCACCTCCGTCAGGAGGCCCGATGCGTTGCCGAAATGGTGCGCGGGGGCCCCGGGTGAGACATCTGCGCGGCGCGCGGCATCGCGCAGTGTAAAGCCCTCTATGCCGTTTTCTCTCAAGATGGCGTCAGTGGCGGCGATCAGCGCCTCCCGAAGTTCCCCGTGATGATATCCGCGCTTTCTTGGCACGCATGACCTCCAAAATTTTTTCGAACCACATCTAGACAGTGTTCAACTGTAGTCTTATGTATCGATCTATACAGTGTTCAACAACGGATAAAAAGGAACTCTCATGCCCAAATCCTGGCTTATCACTGGTACGTCCTCTGGTTTCGGTCGCGAACTCACCGATCTGCTACTCGCCCGCGGCGATACCGTAGCGGCGACGCTGCGCAAGCCCGGCGCGCTCGACGATCTGAAAGCAATCCACGGCGATCGGCTCTGGGTCGGATATGCCGACGTGACCGACACTGCCGCGCTGCGCAAGGTCGTCGATGACGCCTTTACGGCGCTCGGTCACGTCGACTTTGCCGTCAGCAATGCCGGCTACGGTCTGTTCGGCGGCGCGGAAGAGGTCAGCGACGATCAGATCCGGCGCCAGATCGACACCAACGTGATCGGATCGGTGCAGTTCGCCCGCGCAGTTCTTCCGCACTTCCGTAACCAGGAGAGCGGGCATTTCTTCCAGATCGCCAGCGCGCTTGGCCAGTCCGCCATTCCCTTCGCGAGCCTCTACGGCCTGAGCAAATGGGCGGTCGAGGGGTTCTTCGAAGCGCTGGCGCAAGAGGTCGCTTCCCTCGGCATCAAGGTGACGATTGTCGAACCCGGCGGTGCAAAGACCGATTTCGGCACGCGCAGCGGTGATCTTGCGCCGGCCCTGGATGCCTACGCCAACACCCCAGTCGGCTACATTCGCACTCACATGGCATCCATGGCGGATGCGGCCAAGGGCGATCCGCGCAAGATGGCACAGGCCATAATCGACGTTTCCGAAAGACCGGAATCGCCGTTGCGCCTGGCGCTCGGCAGCGATGCTTATGAGCAGATCACCACGGCGCTTCGCCAGCGCTTTGAAG
>NZ_RZOI01000266.1:0-7330 GCF_004022645.1 Mesorhizobium sp. M4A.F.Ca.ET.020.02.1.1
CCGCCGGTACGAGGTAAAACAGCGAGGCGACCTTCGACATCTCGCCGTCGCGGATCATCACCATCAGCAGGAAGATGGCGCCGATCGACAGTACCAGCACCAGCCAGGCCAAGGCGAAGATCAACTCGCCATTGATGGTGACGGTGCGCGTCTCGAAGGCGAGCGAGGCGAGCACCATCAGCGCGGCGCCGCCGACATATTGCCACATCGTCGCGGTCACCAGGTCGCCGCCGGAGGCGAAGCGTTTCTGCCAGACGGTGCCGGCGCTCATGGCCAGCACCGAGACCAACGAAGCGGTCAGCGTCGCAGCGGTGACGCCGCCGCCAACGGCTCCAAGCTTCGGCCACAGCACGATGACGACGCCGACCAACCCGACGGCGAGGCCGATCCAATGGCGTGGCAGGATCGCCTCGCCGAGGAACTTGCCGGCAAGCACCGCCGTGATCAGTGGCTGCAGGCCGACGATCAGCGCCGAGAAGCCGGCGGGCATCCCCCTGTGGATCGCCCAGAACACGGCGCCGAGATAGACGCCATGCATCAGCAGGCCGGCAACCGCGGCGTGGCAGGCCTCCGCGCGGGAGGCTTTCCTGGAGCCGAGCACGGTCGTGAGAACGGCGAGCAGGATGGCGGCCAGGACGAAGCGCGCGGCCAGGAAGGTGAAAGGCTCTGCCCAGGGCATGGCATAGCGCGCGCCAATGAAGCCGGTCGCCCACAGGACGACGAAAGAGGCGGGGATGAACCGCTTGATGCTGTGCATGTCCGGGGGGCCTGTCGCTTGGGTGAAGAGGTAACTAGCGCGATTGCTCTAATGCCGTTCAATCCGGCAATCAAAACGAAACGATTGATCCATAAGCTCACTCGAATTCAACACAGGGCGCCACGACAGCCGATAGCTGCCGTTGGATCAGGGGCATGGCGTTCAGCGCGCCATGGGCAGGCATGCTTTTGCATCTCGACACAAGCTGGCTGCTGATGACGGTTGCGACCGTCGCGGTCTTCGGCTTCTTCTTCGGCACCGCGCTCGACGCCATCATGCAGGAGGACGGTTTCGGCTCGACCGGCAACACGCTCCTGTTCACGCTTGGCTTCTTCGTCGCGATCATGGTCGCCAACGAGCACGGCATCAGCCTCAGGGACCTCAAGCTGGCGGTTGCCTGCGGCCTGGGCGGCGCCTTTACCTTCATCAGCGGCATGGCGCTGATCAAGGCAGGCCTGGCGCGCTGGTGATGGGTACGCCGATATTCAGGTGAGGCCGGCCTGCGAATGGCGGTTTCCTGCGCTTCCGGTGCTCACGTACTTGAAGTACGCTCCGCTCCGATTCTCGGAACCCGCCATTCTCGACTCGGCCTGACCTGAATCTCAGCATACCCAGTTCGAGGAATCCTAAAGGCCGACCAGCCGCCGGACATCGTCCGGCGAGGCGCCGGCCTGCCTGAGCGCGGCGAGGCCGGTATCGCCGAGGCTCTTCGACAGCTTGCGGCCGTCCGGGCCGAGGATCAACGGGTGGTGGAAATAGGCCGGCTGCGGCAGGCCGAGCAGGTCCTGCAGAAGGCGCTGAACGCCGGTCGCCAGGAACAGGTCCTGGCCGCGCACGACATGGCTGATGCCTTGCAGCGCGTCGTCGACGACCACGGCGAGGTGATAGCTCGTTGGGATGTCGCGCCTTGCCACGATCACGTCGCCCCAGTCCTGCGGCCGCGCCTCGATGCGCCGCGTGCCGCCGAGTGTGTCGTCACTGAATTCGGTCCATGACAGGTCGGCGGAAACGCACGCCATCGACTTTTCGATATCCAGCCGCCAGGCGAAGGGCAGGTTCTCGGCGATCCGTCGCTTCCGTTCCCTGATCGGCAAGGCCTTGTCCATGGCGGGATAGAGCGGCACGCCGTCGGGATCGCGCGGCCAGTCGCGGCCGCGCTTGTCGCTCCCGGCGATATGGGCCCTGATCTCGCCACGGCTCATAAAGGCGGGATAGACGAGCTCTTCCCCAATCAGCCGGTCGAGCACCGCCTGGTATTCGGCGAAGTGCTCGGACTGGCGGCGCACCGGTTGTTCCCACGCCAGCTCCAGCCATTCCAGGTCGCGATAGATGCCGGCTTCGAATTCCGGCGTGCAGCGCGTGGTGTCGATGTCCTCGATGCGCAGCAGCAGGCGGCCGCCCGCCGCCGATGCCAGTTTCTGGTTGAGCAGCGCCGAATAGGCATGGCCGAGATGCAGGTCGCCGTTCGGGCTCGGCGCGAAGCGGAATGTCAGCAGCGTCATCTCTTTGGCGGCAATCGGGTTGTGCGGCGCTTTCGCCGGTTGCTACTTTGCACGGCCATCAATTGCCACTTCGTGCGCGTCCTGGGAACAAGCAAACATGCAGCGCATCGCCAGTGTCGACGACATCGCGCGGGGCCTCGACGCGCTCTGCCGCATCGACCCGCGGCTGGAGACGGTGCGCGGCATGGCGGGCGATGTGCCGCTCAGGCTCTCCGAGCCGGGCTTCAGGAGCCTGGCCTCGATCATCGTCTCGCAGCAGGTGTCGCGCGCCAGCGCCGATGCGATCTTCGGCCGGCTGACCAGGCTGCTCGACCCGCTGACGCCGGAAGCGGTGTTGGCCGCCGGCGAGGACATTTTTCGCGAGGCCGGGCTGTCGCGGCCGAAGCAGCGCGGCCTGCTCGCCGTCGCCGGCGCCGTGGTCGAGGGGCTCGACCTGCACCGTCTCTGCCGGCTCGATGCCGATGAGGCGATCGCGGCGATGACGGCGGTGCCGGGCATCGGTCCGTGGACGGCGCAATGCTACCTGCTGTTCGCCGCCGGCCATCCCGACGTCTTCCCGGCGCGGGACGTCGCGCTGCAGAGCGCGGTCGGCCATGCGCTGGGCATCGACCCGCGTCCGCCTGAGAAAACGCTTATCCGCCTCGCCGAATCATGGAGCCCGTGGCGAGGTGTCGCGTCGCGGCTTTTCTGGGCCTATTATCGTGAAACGCGGGGGAGGGACGCCGCGCCACCGGCGTAAATCCGTAAAAAAGCCCTAAAATCATGCGTTTTTGACATTTCGGGCGCGCGACAATCCGCTTCACATCCCTGTCATGTCGGGCTTACAGTATCCGCGCCGATCGGTTACGGCGCCGTGCATCCGGTTGGATGCTCAAAAGACGCCGTAAGACTTTTGAAGTTGCGCATGATCCTTTCCGAAAATCGTTCGATTTTCGGGGTCATGCGCGGAGCCAAGGAGGTCAACGACGTGACGGTTGCCGTATCTCCGGATGGGCTTCCAGCACTGGTGCTGAACGCGGACTACCGTCCGCTCAGCTATTACCCGCTGTCGCTCTGGTCATGGCAGGATGCCATCAAGGCGGTGTTCCTCGAGAGGGTCAACATCGTCGCCGAGTACGAGCATGCCGTATCGTCGCCGACCTTCTCGATGAAGCTGCCCAGCGTCGTCAGCCTGAAGGCCTATGTGAAGCCGTCAAGGCATCCGGCCTTCACCCGCTTCAACGTCTTCCTGCGCGACCGCTTCCAATGCCAGTATTGCGGCACGCCTGACGACCTGACCTTCGACCATGTCATCCCGCGCCATCGCGGCGGCGCGACGACCTGGGAGAACGTGGTCGCCGCCTGCTCACCCTGCAACCTCAGGAAGGGCGGCATGATGCCGGCGCACGCCAAGATGTGGCCGCTGCAAAAGCCCTATCAGCCGACGGTGCACGACCTGCACAACAACGGCCGCCTGTTCCCGCCCAACCATCTGCATGAAAGCTGGATGGATTATCTGTACTGGGACGTCGAACTGGAACCGTAGAGTTCGGCAGAAATCCGCGAGCCCGGTCGTCTGCCGCAGCTTTCTGCGCTTCCGGTGCTCACGTACTTAGGTACGCTCAGTCCCGGTTCTCGAAAGCCGCGCCAGCCAATCCGGGCTGGCGAATTTCTGGACGAACTCTGCGTCGCCAGATCACGCGGTCAGTCGCGCGAAAGGGCGCTGCGGAAGGCGACGGCGGCGAGGATGAAGCTGGCGATGGCGTTCCAGCCGGCCAGCGACAGGCCGAGGATGCGCAGCGCCGCCTTGTCGCAGGAGGGCGGCACGAACTTGTCGAGCGCGTCGAGCACGCCCTTGCCGCCGGTGTCGACCGGGCCGGCGCCGGCGGTGCAGTCGGCCGGGCCCGGCCACCAAGCCCATTCGACGCCGGAGTGGTAGACGCCGAGATAGAGGCCGTAGAGCATCAAGAGGCCGCCGACGGCGAGCAGGCCTCGCGTTAGACAGGCCGGCGCCTTGAGCAGCGAGGCGATCGCCGCCAACAGCATCAGTGGCGCGCCGACGTAATAGGGCGTGCGCTGCTCCAGGCAGAGGTGACAGGGGATGTAGCCGCCAATGTACTGGAAGGCGAGCGCCGAGCCGACGGTGGCGGCCATGGCGACGGCGAGGAACAGGGCGGCGCGCGTCCGCTGGCGTCCGGTGTCGGCATTCATGGTCGCTGTCATCGAAGGTGGTCCGTTTGCGTGGTCGCTATGCGTGGGCGTATCTGACGAGGATATAGAGCAAAATAAGGGCAGCGGCGCCGGCGCCGACGATCATGCCGAGGCGCTTCTCGATGAACTCCTTGATCGATTCACCATAGCGGCGCAGCAGCCAGGCCAGCAGCAGGAAACGAGCGCCGCGCGCCACGATGGCAAGGCCGATGAAGAGCAGCAGATTGACGCCGATGACGCCCGACAGGATCGTCACCACCTTGATCGGCGGCAAATGAGCGGCGCCCGAGGTGATCAGCATCAGGATGATGAAGCCGATGCCGGACGACGTGCGCAGCGCTTCGAACTCGTCGTATTTGCCATAGAATTCGAGGATCGGCTTGGCCACCGCCTCATAGGCGTAGTGGCCGATGAACCAGCCGAAGACGCCGCCGAGCACCGAAGCGGCGGTGGCGATCAGCGCGTAGCGGTAGGCGCGCTCCGGCTTCGACAGCGCCATCGGCAGATAGAGCACGTCCGCCGGCACCAGGAACACGGAACTCTCGACGAAGGCGATGAAGGCCAGCCACCATTCGGCGGATTTGCGGGCTGCCAGCGAGAGCGTCCAGTCGTAAAGTCCGCGAAGCATCGGCTCTCCTGTGATTGCGCCGCCCTTCCTGCACTGTCCACGCATGTCGTTTTGCGCGACATGCAGCGACGCGCCGCTTGTCTAGAAAGATTTTCCGCGCCGCACAATGGCAGCACCTTCACGAAACCGAAAGGTGAAGATTGGTCGCGGGCGTGAAGCCGATCGGGAAACTCGCCAGTTGACGAACAGGCCCGCAACCGTATAGTCCGCGCCCATCCAGGCCGCCCGGCCTGAGCCCCTATGGCGGAATTGGTAGACGCGCTCGACTCAAAATCGAGTTCCGCAAGGAGTGCTGGTTCGATCCCGGCTAGGGGCACCACTTTCAATAATCAGGCAGCGGGCCTTCTGGAAACGTCCGCCGTACCGATCCGGTGATGGAGGCACGATGATGAATCGTGCGGTCAGCAAGGCCTATCGCTCCGTGAAAGCACGCGCGAAGGAATCGAGCATCGGCCGTGCGAGATACTCGAAGAAGGTGCGATTGCCGGTGTTGATGAACGCCTCGACCGGCGTTCCCGGGTAAAGCTGGTCGGCTTTCACGCCGGGCGGCAGGGCGTCGGCAATCTTAAGCCTGGCGCGGAAATAGGGTTCGCGCGTGGTCTGGTCGATCAGGCGGTCGGCGGAGATTTCGCTCACCGTCGCCGACACCTCCGGCGTCAGGCGCATGTTGAGCGCCGACAGCCTGAGCTTTGCCGGCTGGCCGACGCTCACCTGGTCGATGTCCTTCGGCCTGAGCTTGGCATCGACGTTGAGGCCCGATGCCGTCGGCAGGATCTCCATGATCTTTTCGCCCGGCGCGATCACGCTGCCCATGGAATTATAGGTCGACGACACCACGATGCCGGCGGCCGGCGCCTTGATCGTGGTGCGCCGAAGCACCGCTTCGGCCGCCCTGATGCGCTCCTTGATGTCGGCGAGGTTGGTGCGGACCTCGTCGAGCCTGGTCAGCGCTTCTTCCACGCGCTGCGTGGTCAGCCGCTCGACCTGCACCTGCGCCTCGACGATCTGGGAGTTGGCCGCGGCGAGGTTTGCCTCCAACGCGCCGGCCTGGCCGACGAGATCGGCCTCAGAGCGCAGAAGCTGCGAGTATTCGGTGCGGTTGGTGAGGCCCTTGTCCAGCAGGCTGGTCTTGATGCCGAGCTCCTTCTTCACGACATCGGCCTGCTGCTCGATGGCGAGTTTCTGGGCGTTCAGGCCCACGACCGACTCGCGGTGCATGGCGACCCGCTGCGCCATGATCGACTGTTCGGAGTGGAAGCGCGCGAGCCTGGCGTCGAATACCTTCTGCTGTTCCCGGACAAGATTTTCGAAATCCTGCTGGAACGGCGCCGGCGCTGCCTCGGTGATCGGCGCAAGCCTGTCCAGTCCGTCGCGCTCGGCTTCGAGGCGCGCCGCGCTTGCCTTGAGCGCGATCGACTGCCTGGTCAGCCGGTTGAGGTCGGCTTGCGCCGCCGTCCGGTCGAGGAGGATGAGGTCCTGGCCCTGCCGCACGCGGTCGCCCTCACGGACGAGCAGTTGCTGGATGATGCCGCCCTCGGGCTGCTGGATCAAGATGTTGCCGCCAGTGGCCGATATCGTGCCTTGCGTGATCACCGCGCCGGACAGCGGCGCGCTCATCGCCCAGTAGCCGAAGCAGCCCGCGAAGATTGCGATTGCCCCATACCCGGCCAGCGCCACACGCCGGAAGTCGGTGCGCGGATGGCCGTCGAAGGTGAGGCTCTCGGCTGTCATCGACTTACGATCCGAAGCGGGTGCCGTGTGCGCGCATCGTCTGCGCGAACGAGCCCGTCACCACGGTGCCCTGCTGTGCAGGCAGACCCTTGGCCACCGACGACTGGCGCAACACCTCGCCGCTCGGACCGAAGGCTTCGATCACGCCACCGCGCAAAAGCATCACGCGGTCGCAGGCCGCGGCGATCGATGGGCGATGCGTGATCACGATCGTCGTGACGCCGGCGGCTTTCGCAGCCGAAAGCACCGCTTCGAGCGCCATCTCGCCGCTGCCGTCGAGATGGGTGCTGGGCTCGTCCAGCACGAGGATCCGCGGATTGCCGTAGAAGGCGCGCGCCAGCCCGATCCGCTGTCGCTCGCCGCCCGACAGCGTCCTATCCGAGGGACCGACCATGGTCTGGTAGCCATCGCGCAGCGCCAGAATCAGATCATGCGCCTCGGCGCGCCTTGCCGCCTCGATGATCGCGGCGTCGTCCGCTTCAGGGTCGAAGCGGGCGACGTTGTCCGCGATCGGTCCAGGAA
>NZ_RZOI01000267.1:0-7322 GCF_004022645.1 Mesorhizobium sp. M4A.F.Ca.ET.020.02.1.1
CCTATCACGGGCCGGGCACCTGCACCTTCTACGGCACCGCCAACTCCAACCAGATGCTGATGGAGATCATGGGCCTGCACACGCCAGGCGCCTCCTTCGTCAATCCCGGCACGCCGCTGCGCGACGCGCTGACCAGGGAAGCGGCGCGGCGCGCGCTGTCGATCACCGCGCTCGGCAATGACTATACGCCGGTCGGCCGCATGATTGACGAGCGCTCGATCGTCAACGGCGTCGTCGGCCTGCATGCGACCGGCGGCTCGACCAACCACACGATCCACCTGATCGCCATGGCCGCCGCCGCCGGCATCGCGCTGACCTGGCAGGACATCTCGGACCTGTCGGAAGCGGTGCCGCTGCTAGCCCGCGTCTATCCGAACGGGCTTGCCGACGTGAACCATTTCCACGCCGCGGGCGGGCTCGGCTTCCTGATCCGCGAACTGCTCGACGAAGGCATTCTGCACGAGGATGTGCAGACGGTGTGGGGCGAAGGCCTACGTCCCTACGCGGTCGAGGCCAGGCTCGGCGCCGATGGCGGCGTGGTGCGCGAGGCCTCGCCGTTGGAAAGCGGCGACGAAAAGGTGCTGGCACCTTTCAAGAAGGCGTTTCAGCCGACCGGCGGCCTGAAGGTGCTTGGCGGCAATCTCGGCCACGCGGTCATCAAGACGTCCGCCGTGAAGCCGGAAAGGCGCGTCATCGAGGCGCCTGCAAAAGTGTTCGACAGCCAGCAAGGGCTGAACGACGCCTTCAAGGCCGGCACGCTCACGGGCGACTTCATCGCCGTCATCCGCTTCCAGGGGCCGAAAGCCAACGGCATGCCGGAGCTGCACAAGCTGACCACCGTGCTCGGCATCCTGCAGGATCGCGGCCAGCGCGTCGCGCTGGTGACCGACGGGCGCATGTCGGGCGCTTCCGGCAAGGTGCCGGCGGCGATTCATGTGACGCCGGAAGCGGTCGAGGACGGCCCGATCGCCAGGATCCATGACGGTGACATAATCCGGCTCGACGCCGATGCCGGCACGCTGGAAGTGCTGGTGCCCGGCGCGGAATTCGCGCTGCGGCGCACGGCGGATGCCGACCTCATCGGCAACGAGTTCGGCTTCGGCCGCGAGTTGTTCGCCGGGTTCCGGCAGCTCGTCGGCCGCGCCGACCACGGCGCCGCCGCGTTCGGCAACGCTTGAGTCGACAATTCCATCCAAGAAAAAGGGGCGGCTCAGCGGCCGCCCCTTTTTCTCCAGGAGACGGAAGCGCTGCCTATTGAACGGTGATCTCGGCGCGTTCGCCGGCCTTCACCGTCACCGGCGTCTCCTTGTCCTGGCCCTGATCGGACGCGTGGCGCACGACGACATAGTCGCCTGCCGGAATGGTCTGCTGCCAGCTGTCGCCATAGCTCAGGCCGAGCGACTTGCGCTTGCCCTCGATGTCCTTCTTCGACGACAACACCTCGATCGAGTAGGCGCCGGGCGCCGACATGGCGAGCACGCCGGCGTCCAGCGTCACCTTGATGTCCTGATTGTCGCCGGCCTTGATGCTGAAGGGCTGCTCGACCACGGCGATATCGAACGTGGTGATCGCGACATAGTCGTCCGGCGGCAGCCAGAACTTGCTGTCCGGCCCGTAAGAGTGCTCGACGCTTTCGCGCGTGCCGTCGATCTTCTTCTTGGCCTTGACGATCTCGAAGCCGATGCCCGAATTGTCGGCCTTGTCGCCGCCCGCCGTATAATAGGCGTTGAGCACGGCATGACCGACGCCGACGACGACATCCTTTTCGACGGTCTGCCCGGCGGCCAGTTGGACGGTCTCGGTCACCGTGCCGGCGCCGATCTGCACCGTCACCTTCTGCTCGCCCGCGGGCACGGTGGCCCTGGCGTCGCCATAATGGGTGGTGCTGCCGCCCGGATAGGCGAAATCGACGCGGGCCTCGCCGCTGATCTCGGCGCCCTGGCTGGCGTGCGGATGGATGACCAGCGTGCCGGCATTCAGCGTGAACAGCGGCTTGTAGACCTGGCCGGCCTCGACCTTGAGCTTCTGCTCGACCTTGGCCTCGTCGGCGCGACCGACGACGATGTAGTCGCCCGGCTCGAGATGGGTCTTGAGCTCGCCGTACTCGGTCATTACCTGATCGCCGCGCGTGCCGTCGGCGTTGGCCTTGTAGATCTCCCAGGCATTGCTGTTGTCGCTGATGTCCGGACCGCCTTCGGCCAGGATGACGCTCGGCATGAAGTTGAATTCCGGCTTGGCCGGTTCCGGAGCCGGCGCTGGGGCCGGAGCAGGTTCGGGGGCGGGTGCCGGGGCCGGCGCCGCCACGGTCTCGACCAGCGCTTCCTGCAGCGCCTTTTCGTCCGAGGCCTGGATGTACTTGCCGCTGGTGTTCGCGGCGAGGCAGGCGATCTGCTTGCCTTCGTCGGCGGTCAGGCCGAAGCCGACGACGTCAGCGGTGAAGTCGACGCCGGAAGCCTCCAGTTCCTTGCCGAGCGCGCAAGGGTCGCCGCCGCAGGTCTCGAGCCCGTCGGTGATGAGGACGACGGTTGCCTTGTCTTCGGTGTATTTCAGCGCCTCGGCCGCCTGCTTGACGGCTGCTGTCAGCGGCGTCTTGCCGACGAACTTCATGCTGTCGGCGGCGGCCGAAATGGCGCTCGCCGAACCCGCCTGCGGCGGCACGATCAGCTCGATGTCCTCGCAACTGCCCTTCTGGCGATGGCCGTAGGCCATGAAGCCTATCTCGTCGTCGGCCGGCACCGACTGCAGCACGGTACGCAGCGATTCGCGGGCGATCTCGAGCTTCGGCCTGCCGTCGATCTGCGCCCACATCGAGCCCGAGGCATCAAGAATGATGATGACCTTGTTGGCGGCAAGGCCAAGCGTGGTCGTCGACAAAAGGAGGATCGCCGTGGCGACGCTCCGTGCCAATCGCATCATGAAACTCTCCTAGGAAACCCCTCTGGTCCGCGGCGGGAAAGGTATTTGACCCGGCCTTGGGACACAAGTCCGCACACGGCCTTGCGCACAGGCACCAGGGACGGCGGCTCATGCTCAGTAGGTGGTGCGGCGCTCTTCCGACGGCGGTCGGCCGAACTGCAGCCGATAGCTCTGCGCGAAATAGGAGTGCGAGGTGAAGCCGGTGGCGATCGCCACGTCGAGGATCGGCATGTTGGTCTGGCGCAGCAGTTCGCGCGCCCGCTCGAGCCTGAGCCTCATGTAGTAACGCCCCGGGGTGACGCTCAAATGGCGCAGGAACAGGCGCTCGACCTGGCGCACCGACAGGCCCGCCGACTTGGCAAGCTGCACCGCCGACAGCGGCTCGTCGAGGTGATCGGCCATCAGCTCGACGATGCGCCTGAGCTTCTCCGACTTGCCGGTGAGGTCGCGTTCCGGGCCGACGCGCTGGCGGTCGCCGGCCGAGCGGATACGCTCGTGCTGGAACTGGTTGGCGACGCCGTTGGCGAGGTTGGAGCCGAAATCCGTGCGCACGATCTCCAGCATCAGGTCGATCGAGGTGGTGCCGCCGGCGCAGGTGTAACGCTTGCGGTCGATCTCGAAGACATTGCCGGTGCAGTTGATGTCCGGGAAACGCTCCATGAAGCCGGCGCGGTTCTCCCAATGGATGGTGCAGCGATAGCCGTCGAGCTGGCCGGCCTCGGCAAGCAGATAGGAGCCGACCGACAGCGCGCCGAGCGCATTGCCCCGCCTGCCCCAGCTGCGCAGCGCCGCCAGCACCTTGCTCTTGCCCGGGAATTCGATGGAGAGGCCGACCGACACGAACAGGATGTCGACCGGCGGCATATCAGCGACGGAATAATCGATCTTCAGCGGGAGGCCGTTCGAGGCCATGACGGCGTCGCCATCCGCCGATATGGTCGTCCAGCCATAGACATCGCGGCCAAGCAAGCGGTTGGCCGAGCGAAAGCAGTCGATCGCCGCGGCCAGCGAGAACATCGAAAACTTGTCGACCAGCAGGAACCCGAACTGACGACCACCCTGAACGGAATCGTTCGCGACCGGCCGTTCGATGGGAATTGAATGGTTCGGCAAGTAGACTGCTTCCCGGTCAGAAGGACGGCCGCTTCAACCCGGCCGCAAGGTAGGCGGAAGCTACAGTGTTCGCCATCAGCATGGCAATGGTCATCGGCCCGACGCCGCCAGGCACCGGCGTGATGGCGCCGGCCGCCTTGGCGGCTTCGGCATAGGCGACGTCGCCGACGAGGCGGCTCTTGCCCTCGCCCTTCTCCGGCGCGGCGATGCGGTTGATGCCGACATCGATGACGGTGGCGCCGGGCTTGACCCAGTCGCCCTTGACCATTTCCGGACGACCGACGGCGGCGACCAGGATGTCGGCGGTGCGGGCAAGCGCCGGCAGGTCCTTGGTGCGGCTGTGGGCGATGGTGACGGTGCAATTGGCGGCAAGCAAAAGGTTGGCCATCGGCTTGCCGACGATGTTGGAGCGGCCGACGACGACGGCGTTGAGGCCGGAGAGGTCCTTGCCGCGCACGCGCTCGATCAGGAGCATCGAGCCGGCCGGCGTGCAGGGCACGAAGGCCGTCTCCAGCTCGCCGGTGCCGAGCTTGCCGACATTGATGAAGTGGAAGCCGTCGACATCCTTCTCCGGCGCGATGGTCTGGATGACCTTGCCGGAATCGATGTGGCCGGGCAGCGGCAACTGCACCAGGATGCCGTGGATCGACGGGTCTGCGTTCAGATCCCCGATGATCTTGAGCAATTCGGCCTCCGAGGTCTCGGCCGGCAGCGTGTGCTGCAGCGAGTGGAAGCCGCATTCCTTGGCGGTGCGAGACTTAGAGGCGACATAGACCTGGCTCGCCGGATCCTCGCCGACGATCACCACGGCGAGGCCGGGCTTCGTCGCGCCCTTGCCCGCCAGTTCCGCGGTCAGCGCCTTGACCTTGCCAACCACGTCTTCGGCGACGCTCTTTCCGTCAATCACTTCGGCCATGAACCACCTTCAACTCTTCCATCAGCGCACGTCGCATCCCTTGGGATTCATGCGACCGCCTTGTCCCATTGTTTCACAGACCCGAAACCCGCGCGGTTCGGGCGATATGCCGAGCGGCATTTTCACGAAAATTCCGACGGGCAATCCCGTCAAAACGCCGTCGCATGCCGTAAACTCGAAACCGGCCGCTTTTATCGGATGGGGCGGGATTTAGAAATAGCGGCGGTTCGAACGGCTTTCGGTGAGCTCGCGCACCGCTTCGCGGAATTCGCGCAGGCTTTCGCGGATTTCGTCGATCTGGCCCTGCTGGTCCTCGGTGTCTTGCACCTGCGGCGACAATTGATCCCGGTAGGCCCCCTGCCCGCCGGGCTGCGCCGCTGGCGACGGATTGGCATAGCCAGCCGGCGCTGTCTGTTCGGGCCGTGCCGGCCGAAAACCGGGCTCATCGTCGTAGGCCCGCGCCCGCTGAGCGGGGTACATCGGTTGCCGCCGAGGCGGCTCATCCTGCTGGAATTGAGGCTGCCGATAGGACGCGGGGCGTTCGGTGACCTTGCCGGGATCGGCGGGCTTTTGCCTTTTGCCGGGCATCATCTCGCGCACCGCCGAAAGCAGGGCGCCGACCGGCCCCGAACGTTCGGCCCCGGTGGTCGCGGCGGGCGGCGGCGGAGGCGGCAATGGGGCGCGCGGCTGCGACCGCGGCAGCGGAGCAGGCGGCGGCGCCCGATAGACTTTGTCTTCGACCGCCGGCCTGCGGTCGTCGTTTCCGCGGCGACGCGAGCGCGAGGTCGCGGTTTCGTGCAGGCTCTCATAGGCGCCACGCATGGCGCCGAGCCCGACACCGGAAGCAAAGCCGAGCAGCAGGCCGGCGAGCGCCATCACGGCGCGCGACGGTCCTTTCGCCTCGAGCGGTGCAAACGCCTTGGAGATGACGTTGATGTTGGCGGTGTTGATGTCCT
The DNA here is from genome assembly GCF_004022645.1 of Mesorhizobium sp. M4A.F.Ca.ET.020.02.1.1. NCBI lineage: Bacteria > Pseudomonadati > Pseudomonadota > Alphaproteobacteria > Hyphomicrobiales > Phyllobacteriaceae > Mesorhizobium > Mesorhizobium sp. M4A.F.Ca.ET.020.02.1.1. Next base: position 5,902 of record NZ_RZOI01000267.1, read on the forward strand.
TCTGCTCGCCGGTTTCCTTGGCGCGCAGCAGGAAGGCCTCGTAAACGGAGCGCTTGGCCGCGGCCTCGCGCTCAAGCTCGCGCAGCGAGACAAGCGCGCTGTTGACGTCGCCGCTCTGCACCTTGGCCTGCGCCAGGCGGGAGGCAAGATCCTGCTCCAGCTGGACGGAGCGCTTCAGGTCGACCTGCAGCGAAGAAGCGATGCGCTGCAGTTCGCCGGCGATGCGGTCACGCGCGCCGGCGAGCTGGGCGCTGAGCGCCTGCAGTTCGGGATGGCGCGGGCCGAGCCGGACGGCGGCGCGATCGGCCTCCTGCTTCAGCGCCGCATATTGCGCGCGCAGTTCGCCCATGGTGTTGGAGTTGATCTCTTCCGGCAAGGTGCCGGTGAGGACCGAATTGACGCTGAGCGAACGCGCCGAAGCCGCCCGCGCGTTGAGCTCCAGCGTGCGGGCGCGGGCGACGGAAAGCTGCTCGTTGAGCTTCAGCATCTGGTCGTCGCTGATCAGATGGCCCTGCGCGTCGACGAGGTCGTGCGTGGCCCGGTAATCCTCGACCTTGCGCTCGGCCGCCTCGACGCCCTTGCGCAATTCGTCGAGCCGCGCCGTCAGCTCGTCGGTGGCGCGGCCGGCGGTGTCGGACTGGATCTGGCCGAAGGTCTGCAGGAAGACGTCGGTCATGGTGTTGGCGATGAGGGCCGACTTCTCGCCGTTCTGGGTGGTGGCGCCGATCGAGATGACGAAGGTCTTGCCGCCGCGCTCGACCGACAGGCTCTCGGCCAGATTGCCGACGGCGAGCGCGCGCCGGCGGGCATCGTCGGCGGCGCCGGCATCGTGGCGCGACAGGATCGAGCGGATCATCGACATGGCGCCGAGACCGCCGGAACCTTGCCCGTTGAACTCGGGATCGTTGGTGAGATTGAGCTTGTCGACGACCTTGTTGAGGACCGTGCCGGAGGTGAGCACGCGGACCTGGTTCTCGACGATCGCCAGCGTCGCGTCGGAGGCGACCACGTTCTGTGTGAGATCGCGATCGGTGAGCTTGAGGTCGCGCGGATCGACGATGAGTTCGGCCGTGGCCTCGTATTTCTTCGGCGTCGACAAGGCAATTGCGACGCCGAGGGCCGCGCCGAGGATCGTCGTCGAGAGTATCAGCGCCTTCGAGCGGGCAATGCCGCGCACGACCTGCATCGGGTCGATCAGCGGCTTCCACTGCTCGCTGTCGGCATCGTCGACGGCGGGCCGCCGCACGTTCGCAGCATGGCGGGGATCGAGCGCGGCCTGAGGCGCGTGGCCTTGCGAAAGTCCCGCCGGCTCCTCGCGCGCATAGTCGCTTCGCTTGGCCCAGCCGTCCTCGACGTGCGGTTCGTTGGCGATCGGCTGCCGATCGGCCTGATATCGGCCCGGCTCGACGCCGGCGGGCGAG
>NZ_RZOI01000268.1:0-7319 GCF_004022645.1 Mesorhizobium sp. M4A.F.Ca.ET.020.02.1.1
GCTTCGAGAAGCGGCTCGAGATCACCGGCGTCGGTTATCGCGCCGCCATGCAGGGCAAGAACCTGCAGCTTGCGCTTGGCTTCAGCCATGACGTGGTCTACGAGACCCCGCAGGGCATCACCATCACGGTGCCGAAGCCGACGGAAATCACGGTCACCGGCATCGACAAGCAGCAGGTCGGGCAAGTTGCCGCCGAGATCCGCGAGTACCGCGGTCCCGAGCCCTACAAGGGCAAGGGCGTGCGCTACGCCGGCGAGAAGATCGTCCGCAAGGAAGGCAAGAAGAAGTAATCATCGCAACGCCGCGGGGCGCGACCGCGGGAGGCATCTTCGCCTACCGCACAGGGTTGCCCCCGTTTTCTGAAGGCAAGGAACAGTACCATGGGCTCGAAAGAATCCACCCAGCGCCGCGCTCAGCGCGTGCGTCGCCAGATCAAGAAGGTTGCGGGCGAGCGTCCGCGTCTCTCGGTCCATCGCACCTCGAAGAACATCTACGTCCAGGTCATCGACGACGCCAAGGGCCATACGCTGGCCGCCGCCTCGACGCTGGAGAAGGACCTCAAGGGTTCGCTCAAGACAGGCGCCGACACCGCGGCTGCCGCGGCTGTCGGCAAGCTGATCGCCGAGCGCGCCTCGAAGGCCGGTGTCAAGGAAGTCGTCTTCGACCGTGGCCCGTACATCTATCACGGCCGCGTCAAGGCGCTGGCCGAGGCCGCCCGCGAAGGTGGTCTGAGCTTCTGATTTTTCACCGCCGGCGACCCGAAAGCGGCGCCGGCATTGCAGCAACCGTGCTTCCGGAAAAGAACAAGGAACAGGATATGGCACAGGAACGTAGGGAAGGCGGCCGCGGCCGCGAGCGTGAGCGCGAAGAGCGCGACGACGGCATGGTGGACAAGCTCGTCCACATCAACCGCGTCGCCAAGGTTGTGAAGGGCGGCCGGCGTTTCGGGTTTGCCGCGCTCGTCGTCGTCGGCGACCAGAAGGGCCGTGTCGGCTTCGGCCACGGCAAGGCGCGCGAAGTGCCGGAAGCGATCCGCAAGGCAACCGAGTCGGCCAAGCGCGACATGATCTTCGTGCCGTTGCGCTCGGGCCGCACGCTGCATCACGACGTCGAGGGCCGCTGGGGCGCCGGACGCGTTCTGCTGCGCGCCGCCAAGCAGGGTACCGGCATCATCGCCGGCGGCCCGATGCGCGCCGTCTTCGAGACGCTCGGCATGCATGACGTGGTCGCCAAGTCGATGGGTTCGTCGAACCCCTACAACATGGTTCGCGCCACCTTCGACGCGCTGAAGAGCCAGATGCATCCGAAGGATGTGGCTGCCGCGCGCGGCATCAAGTACTCGACCCTTCAGGCCCGCCGCGGCACCGCCGTCGCGGCTGAAGAATAGTCGACGCTGACCAGGGATCCAGACCATGGCCAAGAAAGCTACCAAGACCATCACCGTCGAGCAGATCGGCTCGCCGATCCGCCGGCCGAAGGAGCAGCGCGCCACGCTGGTCGGCCTCGGCCTCAACAAGATGCACAAGCAGCGCACGCTGGAAGATACGCCTTCCGTGCGCGGCATGATCGCTGCCGTCCAGCATCTCGTCCGCGTCGTGGACGAGGGCTGAGCAGAAGCGCAGGAGAACGAAGATGAAACTCAACGATCTGCGTGACAAGGACGGCGCCACGCACTCCAAGAAGCGTCTGGGCCGCGGCATCGGCTCCGGCTCGGGCAAGACAGGCGGCCGCGGCGTCAAGGGCCAGAAGGCACGCTCGGGCGTGGCCATCAACGGCTTCGAGGGCGGCCAGATGCCGCTTTACCGGCGCCTGCCGAAGCGCGGCTTCAACAACCTGTTCGGCAAGAGCTTCACCGTCGTGTCGCTGGCCCGCATCCAGGCCGCGCTCGACGCAAAGAAGCTCGACGCCAAGGCGACGGTGACGGCCGAGGCCCTCATCGCGGCCGGCGTCATCCGCCGCGCCAAGGACGGCGTGCGCATTCTGTCCGACGGCGACCTCAAGGCGAAGCTCGCCTTCGACGTGGCCGGTGCCTCCAAGGCCGCGATCGAGAAGATCGAGAAGGCCGGCGGCTCGGTGAAGGTGCCGGAAAAGGCCGCCGCAGAGTAACGGCGATTTAATGCGCAGATGGCACGAGTGAAGCCAGGTTTTACCGTCCTTCGCGCCTTGATCTGATCAATTAGGCGGCCGCGTCAACGCGGCCGCTTGCATGTTTACGGTCCGGAGCTTATCTCGTGAGCTTCGGTGACACGCGCCGCCTGAGCTGCGGGCATCGAGCGTGACCAAGCGGAGAATCAGGCATGGCTTCGGCTGCTGAACAACTAGCCTCGAATCTGAATTTTTCGGCCTTCGCCAAGGCCGAGGACCTGAAGAAACGCATCTGGTTCACCGTCGGCGCGCTGCTCGTCTACCGGCTCGGCACCTATATCCCGCTGCCCGGCATCAATCCCGACGCGTTCGCCCAGGCCTTCTCCTCGCAGAGCAAGGGCGTGCTCGGCATGTTCAACATGTTCGCCGGCGGCGCGGTGCAGCGCATGGCGATCTTCGCGCTGGGCATCATGCCCTACATCTCCGCCTCCATCATCATGCAGCTGATGACCTCGGTCATTCCGTCGCTGGAAGCGCTGAAGAAGGAAGGCGAGCAGGGCCGCAAGATCATCAACCAGTACACGCGCTACGGCACCGTGCTCCTGGCCCTGGTGCAGGCCTACGGCATCTCCGTCGGACTGGAGGGCGGCAACGGCATTGTCAACGATCCCGGCATGTTCTTCCGAATCTCCACCGTCGTCACGCTGGTCGGCGGCACGATGTTCCTGATGTGGCTCGGTGAGCAGATCACCGCGCGCGGCATCGGCAACGGCATTTCGCTGATCATCTTCTCCGGCATCGTCGCCGGCCTGCCGCGTGCCATCTCCGGCACGCTGGAGCTCGGCCGCACCGGCGCCCTGTCGACCGGGCTGATCCTGGCGATCATCGTGCTCGCCATCGTCGTCATTGCGCTTATCGTGTTCTTCGAGCGCGCGCAGCGCCGCCTGCTGATCCAGTACCCGAAGCGCCAGGTCGGCAACCGGATGTTCCAGGGCGACACCTCGCATTTGCCGCTGAAGCTCAACACCTCGGGCGTCATCCCGCCGATCTTCGCGTCCTCGCTGCTTCTGCTGCCGGCAACGATCGCCGGCTTTTCGCAGACGGCCAACATGCCCGCATGGGCAAGCACAATCCTTGCCTCGCTGGGCCATGGACAACCGCTCTACATGGCATTCTACGCGGCGATGATTGTGTTCTTCGCCTTCTTCTACACCGCGATCGTTTTCAACCCGAAGGACACCGCCGACCAGCTCAAGAAGCATTCCGGCTTCATTCCAGGCTACCGCCCGGGCGAGCGCACCGCCGATTACATCGACTATGTTCTCACGCGCATCACCGTCATCGGCGCCATCTACCTGGTGCTGGTGTGCCTGCTGCCCGAATTCCTAATTTCAGCGACTGGCGTACCATTCTACCTTGGTGGCACATCGCTTCTGATCGTGGTCAGTGTAACGCTCGATACGGTGGCGCAGATTCAGGGTCACCTGATCGCGCACCAGTATGAGGGCCTGATCAAGAAGTCGAAGTTGCGCGGGGGGAAGAGGACCAGATGAGGCTGATATTGCTTGGACCGCCGGGGGCGGGCAAGGGGACGCAAGCGCAAAGACTGGTAGAGAAGTTCCGCATACCCCAGCTCTCGACCGGTGACATGCTGCGTGCCGCTGTGCAGGCCGGTACCGAGGTCGGCAAGCGGGCCAAGGCGGTGATGGATGCCGGCGAGCTTGTTTCCGATGCCATCGTCAATGCCATCGTGGCCGAGCGCATCGACCAAGCTGATTGCGCAAATGGCTTCATCCTCGACGGCTATCCACGCACCCTTGTGCAGGCCGATGCGGTCGAAACGATGCTCGCGGATCGTGGCCTCCATCTCGACGCCGTGATCGAGCTCGTCGTCGATGACAAGGCGCTGGTTGGGCGAATCGTCAAGCGCGCCGAGGATGCCAAGGCCGCCGGCCAGCCGGTGCGCAAGGATGACAATCCAGCCGTGTTCGAGGAGCGCTTGCGGGAGTACTACAAGAAGACCGCTCCACTCATTGGCTACTACTACGCCAAGGGCAGGCTGAAGAGCGTCGACGGCATGGCCGACATAGACACCGTCACGAGAGAGATCGAAGCGGTGCTCAAATCCGTCTCGCAGGCGGCGGCATAGAGAAACAGCGCTTGACTGTAGCGGTCCGCTGGGGTATGGCGGCCCGTCTTCCATCAGGCATAGGCTTTGCTTGTCCGCAAGGGCAAGGCGGCCGCTTTGAACTGGAAACTCCCGCAAGGGCCGGCCTCCACCGGACGCGGGGCAACTTGAAGCGCCGGCGCGTCCGGCCCATATGGAGATGAGAGAAGATGGCTCGTATAGCCGGCGTCAACATTCCGACCAACAAGCGCGTTGTCATCGCGCTTCAGTACATTCACGGCATTGGCAAGAAGTTCGCCCAGGAGATCGTCGACAAGGTCGGCATCCCGGCCGAGCGCCGCGTCAACCAGCTGACCGACGCGGAAGTGCTGCAGATCCGCGAGACGATCGACCGCGACTACCAGGTCGAAGGCGACCTGCGCCGCGAAGTGTCGATGAACATCAAGCGGCTCATGGACCTCGGCTGCTATCGCGGCCTGCGTCACCGCCGCTCGCTGCCGGTCCGCGGCCAGCGCACGCATACCAACGCACGTACCCGCAAGGGCCCGGCCAAGTCGATCGCCGGCAAGAAGAAGTAATTAGGGGAATAAGGGAGTAGGGGAGTAAGGCAGTAGGGAATAGTCCGAAAATCGGATCATTTGTTTCCCTACTCCCTTACTTCCCTATTCCCCTACTCCCTTACCAAGGTGGAGCCGCTGGCACTACGGCGGTGTAGAGATCAACTGAAAGGACTACCATGGCCAAGGAAGCCGCTCGTGTTCGCCGTCGCGAACGCAAGAACATCTCGTCGGGCGTTGCCCACGTCAATTCGACCTTCAACAACACGATGATCACCATCACCGACGCGCAGGGCAATTCGATCGCCTGGTCGTCGGCCGGCGCCCAGGGCTTCAAAGGTTCGCGCAAGTCGACCCCGTTCGCCGCCCAGATGGCCGCCGAGGATGTCGCCAAGAAGGCGCAGGAACACGGCATGCGCATGCTCGAGGTCGAGGTCTGCGGACCTGGCTCCGGTCGTGAATCGGCGCTGCGCGCGCTGCAGGCCGCCGGCTTCACCATCACCTCGATCCGTGATGTGACGCCGATCCCGCACAATGGCTGCCGCCCGCGCAAGAAGCGCCGCGTCTAAGGAACTATCGAACGCCGCGCGAACGCCAAAAAGCGTTCCTCCGCGGCATTCCAGGTCGCCCGCCACGATTGGATGGTGGCGGGGCAACGGAAGGAAAGCATCATGATCCAGAAAAACTGGCAGGAACTGATCAAGCCGAACAAGATCGAGTTCTCGTCGAAGAAGAAGACGCTGACCACGCTGGTGGCCGAGCCGCTCGAGCGCGGCTTCGGCCTCACGCTGGGCAACGCGCTCCGGCGCGTGCTTCTGTCTTCGCTGCGTGGCGCGGCCGTCACCGCCGTGCAAATCGACGGCGTCCTGCACGAATTCTCGTCCATCGCCGGCGTGCGTGAGGACGTGACCGATATCGTGCTCAACATCAAGGAAATCGCCATCCGCATGGAAGGCGACGGCCCGAAGCGCATGGTCGTTCGCAAGCAGGGCCCGGGCGCCGTGCTGGCCGGCGACATCCAGACGGTCGGCGACGTCGAGATCCTCAACCCCGACCACGTCATCTGCACGCTGGACGAGGGTGCGGAGATCCGCATGGAGTTCACCGTCGACACCGGCAAGGGCTATGTGCCGGCCGAGCGCAACCGCGCCGAGGACGCGCCTATCGGCCTGATCCCGGTCGACAGCCTCTACTCGCCGGTCAAGAAGGTCTCCTACAAGGTCGAGAACACCCGCGAGGGCCAGGTCCTCGACTATGACAAGCTGACCATGACCATCGAGACCGACGGTTCGATCTCGGGCGAGGACGCGGTGGCTTTCGCCGCCCGCATTCTGCAGGACCAGCTCGGCCTGTTCGTCAACTTCGACGAGCCGCAGAAGGAAGTCGCGGCCGAAGCTGTCACCGAGCTCGCCTTCAACCCGGCGCTGCTCAAGAAGGTCGACGAGCTGGAGCTCTCGGTGCGTTCGGCCAACTGCCTGAAGAACGACAACATTGTCTATATCGGCGACCTGATCCAGAAGACCGAAGCCGAGATGCTGCGCACCCCGAACTTCGGCCGCAAGTCGCTGAACGAGATCAAGGAAGTCTTGGCGGCGATGGGCCTGCACCTCGGCATGGAAGTGCCGGACTGGCCGCCGGAAAACATCGAAGACCTCGCCAAGCGTTACGAAGACCAATATTGAGCATGAATTCCAAGGATCGGCGGCGTGAGCCGCTCGATCCGACGGTCATGCGGAAAACCATCAGAGGCCGTGGCCTCTTGAACAACTGAAGAAGGAAAAGAGCCATGCGCCACGGTTTCAAAGGCCGTCGCTTCGCCCGCAGCGTAAGCCACCGCAAGTCTATGTTCGCCAACCTCGCCGTGTCTCTGATCGAGCACGAGCAGATCGTCACCACCCTGCCGAAGGCGAAGGACCTGCGTCCGATCGTCGAGAAGCTGGTGACGCTCGGCAAACGCGGCGATCTGCATGCGCGCCGTCAGGTGATCGCCCAGATCGGCAATGAGGGCGTCGTCAAGCGCCTGTTCGAGACGATCGCGCCGCGCTACGCCTCCCGCAACGGCGGCTACCTGCGCATCATGAAGGCGGGCTTCCGCCACGGCGACAATGCCGCCATGGCGGTGATCGAGTTCGTCGACCGCGACACCTCGGCCAAGGGCGCCGGCGACCGCGCCCGCATCGAAGCTGAAGGTACCGAAGAGGAAGCCGCGGCCGCCTGAGGCCGGGCTTTTCGCACGTGTTCAAAGGGGCCCTGTGGGCCCCTTTTTGCATTCTGAAAGCGGCGCTCTACGTTTCAGACAATTTCGTCGGCCGAAGCGCATGCTTTTGCGCGACAATTATCGGATTTCGGTGCATTAGCCTTTCATTCTGCACAATCGTCGGGAGAATGGCGCCCGATTTGGAGGATTCGGAATGCACGTCAAACGGCTGTCCATTGTTCTGATTTCGGCCTTGCTGGCGTTCGCACCGGCGGCCAGGCAGGCACTGGCCGAGGACGCCACCAAGCCCGCTGATCCGGGCTTGTCCGACGTGCTGACCGATCTGCTGCAT
>NZ_RZOI01000269.1:0-7291 GCF_004022645.1 Mesorhizobium sp. M4A.F.Ca.ET.020.02.1.1
GCAGCATGGTCTCGGCATGGCGCTCGCGCGAACCTGCCAAGGCCTCGGCGAGAGCGGCGATCTCGCCGAGGTCGCCACTGTCGCGGGCGCACCGCCAGCTTTCGGCAAACAGCACGGCGTCGTTCCAGCCCGAACCCATCTCGACCAGCGTGTCCAGCCAGGCGGCAAGGCTTTGCCTGTCGGCGACCAGACCGTCCTGCACGGCGCGCTCGAGGCCATGGCTATAGGAGAAGCTGCCGACCGGAAAGGCCGGCGACAGCCACGCCATCAGCCGCAGCGGGGCGATGCCGGGCTCAGTCATGGTGGTGATGGTCGTCGTCATCATACGAATGGGAATGACTGTGCGCGTGGCTGTGAGTATGCTCGCCCTGCGCATGGGCATGCGCTTCGGCATGGCTGTGCGCGTGGCCATGATCATGGCCGCCATGGCCGGAATAGGCGCCGCGCACCGGCTTGAACGGCTCGGAGACCTCGCGCACCGTTGCGCCCAATCCCTCCAGCATCGCCTTGATGACATGGTCGCGCAGGATGAGGATGCGCTCCGCCTCGATCGCGGCGGCGAGGTGACGGTTGCCGATATGCCAGGCGAGTTCGGTGAGATGCACGGAGTCGCGGGCGCGGATGTCGTAGACGTCCTCGGGTGCCGCGACGATTTCGAGCTGGCGGCCGTCCTCCAGCACCAGCCGGTCGCCATTGTCGAGCGCCACCGGCTCCGGCAGGTCGACCAGCACCTTGTCACCGCTCTCCGTCTCGATGGCGCGGCGGCGCAGATGCCGCTCGTCATGGGCAAGCACGGCCCTGGCGTAGGGCGCGATCGCTCCGGCCTTGTCCGCTGCGAGAACGGAGATCGCGCGCGGGAATTTGGTGAAGTCGGTGTTGATGTTCAGTTTCATCTCATGGCTCCGCCATTAGCTTGCGCCCGCGCGCGGGGGGGACGCGACAGCACGCGCTCGAAATAGGCGTCGACGCGCTCGGACTCGATCGGAAACCGGCCGGCGCGAGCCCAGCCACCCATGTCGCCGAGCAGCACATCGACCGCGGAAAATCGGTCGCCGAGCGCGAAAGGCTTGTCGCCAAGCCGCCGGTCCAACGCCTTGACCTCCGAGGCGAAATCATGCGCGGCGGCGGGGCCGACATCGACGCGCACCTCCTTCGGCAGGATGAAGCGGTGGCGCAGCTTATTCCACAGTGGCGCCTCGAATTCCGACTGGGCGAAATGCATCCAGGAATCCATCTCGGCGCGGCCGGCGAGGCCTGGATTGGCGCCCATGCCTTTGTCGGCATGCTTGTCGGCGAGATAGACGCAGATCGCCGCGGAATCGGTGACCTTCAGATCGCCGTCGATCAGGATCGGCACCTTGCCCGATGGATTGAGCGCGTAAGCTTCGGGCGAGCGCAGCTTGACCTCGACGAACTCGTAGGGCTGCCCGAGTTCCTCGAGCATCCACAGGACGCGGCTGACCCGGGATCCGCGCGATCCGACGGCCTTGTACATGGCTCTAAACCTGCCTTTCCAGCGAAGCGTAGCTCATCCGGTCCATCCGCCCAATGGCGCTCAGACGATGGTGTCGAAGAGCCGCAGGATGAACGACACCTGGTAAATCAGCGTGACGGCGACGAAGGCGATATGGAAGCGGCGGTCGCGCACCAGGATCGCCGCGATGCAAAGCGCCACGAAGACCGGCGTGCGGATCAGATATTCGTGGCCGTAGCGGGTGAAATGCTCCTCCCCCTTGAGCAGCGTGTCGATCACGTCGAGCAGGTAGGTGGTGCCGAGCAGGCCGAAGAACCAGGCGCGGCGCGAATAGAAATAGTCCTCGTAGCCGGTGTAATCGAGCATCGAATCGGGAAACAGCAGCGCGCAGAGCAGGAACAGCGTGACGGCATAGAAGATGATGAAGAGGTACTTGCCGAAGGTCCAGTCTCCAGCGCGTAGAGGCCGAACTCCCACCATCAGAAATGCACCAGCAGCAACAGCATGAAACCTACCCAGGCCAGATGCACCGGATAGAGCCGGTGCTGCCCGGGATGCTGGACGATGCGGGCGACCCCCGACAGGAGCCGGGTCACGCCAAGGCCGATGACCATGCCCATGACGATTGCGGATATGCGGAAAGACATCGTGGGGAGAGGCGATTTCGGTGGCCATGCCTGATCACGCATCGCCACATATTGCGGCGTCCTGTTAAGAGCAGCAACGGACTTTGTTGCTAGCAGTAGCTGGAGTCAGAAAAGGTCAGGTCGGCGATCTTGCCCTTTTCATCCACGCAATAGTTGGCAGCCATGATGTTTATGCAACCCTCGACGCGTCGAAGCCACATGTTGCGCGCCTCGCATTGACCTCCGGTTTTGGAGGGGCGCAGAATCGGTGGATTGCTCTCCAGCCTAAAAGCCGATTTGCCGGCAAACCATGCTTCAAAAGCTGGCGCGCTTGAACCTGTCGGAAACTTGCGCTCTGCTTCCAATTTCAAAGTCGCATATTCGGCACGAAAGGCCACCGGCTCTTTCAGATATCCGCAACCGCCCAGACAGCCGAGGACAACAAGGGCTAGCACGAGGGATTTGCGGGTTTGGCGATTGCCAAGAAACGCTGATCTTTTCAAAACAGAAAATACCTCTGCGCCATCGGCAGCACGGTCGCCGGCTCGCAGGTCAAGAGTTCGCCGTCGGCGCGCACTTCGTAGGTTTCCGGATCGACCTCGACGTGGGGCGTGGCGTCGTTGAGCACCATCGAATGCTTGCCGATGCCGCCGCGCGTGTTCTCGACGGCGACCATCGCCTTGTCGACGCCGAGCTTCTCTTGCAGGCCGGCGTCGAGCGCCGCCTTCGACACGAAGGTCACCGAGGAGTTAGTCAGCGCCTTGCCGTAGGCGCCGAACATCGGCCGGTAGTGCATCGGCTGCGGTGTCGGGATCGAGGCGTTGGGGTCGCCCATCGGGGCGGCGGCGATCGAGCCGCCGACCAGCACCATCTCCGGCTTGACGCCGAAGAAGGCCGGGTTCCACAGCACCAGATCGGCGCGTTTTCCAACCGCCACCGAGCCTATCTCCCTCGACAGGCCGTGCGCGATGGCCGGGTTGATGGTGTATTTGGCGATGTAGCGGCGGACGCGGAAATTGTCGTTGTCGCCGGTCTCCTCAGGCAGCGAACCGCGCTGGCGCTTCATCTTGTCGGCCGTCTGCCAGCAGCGGATCGCCACCTCGCCGACGCGGCCCATGGCCTGGCTGTCGGAGGAGATGATCGAGAACGCGCCGATGTCGTGCAGGATGTCTTCGGCCGCGATGGTTTCCTTGCGGATGCGGCTTTCGGCGAAGGCGATGTCCTCGGGGATCGACGGCGACAGATGATGGCAGACCATCAGCATGTCGAGATGCTCGGCCAGTGTGTTGACCGTGTAGGGCCTTGTCGGATTGGTCGAGGACGGGATGACGTTGGGCAGGCCGCAGACCTTGATGATGTCGGGCGCATGGCCGCCGCCGGCGCCCTCGGTGTGGAAGGCGTGAATGGTGCGGCCCTTGATCGCCGCGACGGTGTTCTCGACGAAGCCGGACTCGTTCAGCGTGTCGGTATGGATCATCACCTGCACGTCATAGGCGTCGGCGACCGACAGGCAGCAGTCGATCGCGGCCGGCGTCGTGCCCCAGTCCTCGTGCAGCTTCAGCGAACAGGCGCCGGCAAGCACCATCTCTTCCAGCCCTGCCGGCAGCGAGGCATTGCCCTTGCCGGACAGGCCGATGTTCATCGGGAAGGCGTCGAAGGACTGGATCATCCGCGCCATGTGCCACGGGCCCGGCGTGCAGGTGGTAGCCAAGGTGCCATGCGCCGGACCGGTGCCGCCGCCGAGCATGGTGGTGATGCCGCTCATCAGCGCTTCCTCGATCTGCTGCGGGCAGATGAAGTGAATATGCGCGTCGAAGCCGCCGGCGGTGAGGATCTTGCCCTCGCCGGCGATGATTTCGGTGCCGGGGCCGATGATGATGGTGACGCCGTCCTGCATGTCCGGATTGCCGGCCTTGCCGATCGCCGCGATGCGGCCGTCCCTGAGGCCGATGTCGGCCTTGAAGATGCCGGCGGAGGCGTCGATCACCAAGGCGTTGGTGATGACGGTGTCGACGGCGCCCTGCGCGCGCGACACCTGGCTCTGGCCCATGCCATCGCGGATCACCTTGCCGCCGCCGAATTTCACCTCCTCGCCGTGGAGGGTGAAATCCTTCTCGACCTCGATGATCAGCTCGGTGTCGGCAAGCCGCACCTTGTCGCCGACTGTCGGGCCGTACATCTGCGCATAGGCGGCGCGGGTAATTCTAGCCATCAGCACTTGCTCCCGAAAAGCGGCCCGATCGAAGGCGGGCTCCACATTGGCGCCACCCTATGGTCACGCAATGACCCGCTGGGCGACACCTTGTGTTCCCATTTGGCGGTTGAGGTGGGCGAGTCACCCCGAAACGACCGTTTGCCAAATCGATGGAAGGAAAATCCATGCGCAAAACGACACTTCTGGCGGCCGCCGCTGCCGCGATGCTGGCGAGTGCCGCCAGCGCCCAGCAGCAGCCTGCACCGCAGCCCGCGCCGACCGCTCCCACGGCGCCCAGCGCGCAGCCGGCCGTGCCGACGATCCAGAGCGTCAATATCGTCGACATCACCGAACTGCCCAAGGACACCCAGACGCAGGTCAACCAGGTGATCGCCGAGCGCGGTGAAGCCGGCCTGCAGAAACTGCGCAGCTCGATCGACGCGACGCCCAAGGTGAAGTCGGCGCTGGAAGCCAAGGGGCTCACCTCGGCGCAAGTGATCGCGGCCAGCATGAACACCGATGGTGCGCTGACCCTTATCACCAAGAAGGCGAGCTGACGCCGTGTCGCGGCGGGCCGACACCTGGCCCGCCCATGGCATTAGAGAGGGAACCTTCGCCGGGCGGGAGTCGTTTCGTTCTTTTCGCGCTGCACCGCGTCCCGAAACGATCCCCCTCAGGAGCGAGCGATGGCGATCAACCCCTGTCCCGCTACAAGGCTGCAAAGTGCTGCCGCCATGGCGCTGCTGCTGGCAACGGCGCCCGTTGCCGGACTGAAGGCGCAAGGGCTCGAAAACAAGGAGACGGTCGACCGGATCGTCGGCTCCGAGGTCAAGCAAGAAGAGACCAAGACCACCGACGAGGCCGGCAAAGTCGCCACCGCGATCGACCGGACGCGCGAGAACATCGGCGCGGTGCGAAAGACCTCCAAGCTCGACAAGGTCGATATCGTGTTCCTCACCGACGCCGCGCGCAGCGAAGGCGGTCCGCCGCCGGTGATCGAGAGCAAGATCGAGCAGCATCGGGACGACATCGCGGAGCTGCGCAAGGAGATCGAAGCCAACGCGCTGCTGTTCAACGCCATCGATTCGCGGCGCGTGCAGGCAGAGGACGTCGTCGCCGTCGCCTTCGACGATCCGGGTAAGGTCGTCATTTATGCGGCGGCCAAGCCGCCGGGCTGAGCCGGAAGCGCGGAATGGACCGACAGCTCCAGGCGCCATCGGCCTCACAGCTTGCCCATCACCTTCTGCTGAAAACCGTAGACCTCGCGCTTGCCGCCGAGCGGCACCAGCGTGACGTCGCGCTCCTGCCCCGGCTCGAAGCGGATCGCCGTGCCGGCGGCAATGTCGAGGCGCATGCCCCTGGCGGCCTCGCGGTCGAATTTCAGCCCTTCATTGGTCTCGAAGAAATGATAGTGGCTGCCGACCTGGATCGGCCGGTCGCCGCTGTTGGCGACTTTCAGCGTCAGCGTCGGCAGGCCCTTGTTGAGCTCGATATCGCCTTTGGCGGTGATGACTTCGCCGGGGATCATCGCCAACCTCACAGGACGCCGAAGACGAGGCCGACGCCAACCGCCGCGCAAGCCGCGCCGGCGGCGCGGGCAAGGCTACGAAAGCGTGACCCGAGGCCGAGCGCGGCGGCGATGCCGGTGGCATGAAGCAGCGCGGTGGCGACGGCAAAACCTGCGATGTATTCCAGGCCGCCCGCGTTTTCGGGCACTTCAGTGCCATGGGCTTGGCCATGGAACAGCGCGAACAGGCCGATGATGGCGACACCGGCCGAGACAGGCAGGTCAACCGCAAGTGCCACCAGCAGGCCAAGCGCCACGACCGAGGCGAGAATGCCTGGCTCGACGAAGGGTACGGGCACCTGCATCATGCCGAGCGCGCCGCCCGCCAACATGACGCCGACGAAGGCCAGCGGCCATGCCCATATCGCCTTGCCGCCCTTGAGCACCGCCCAGAGGCCGACCGCGACCATCACGCTCATGTGGTCGAGGCCGGACAGCGGATGCATGAAGCCGGCGGCGAAGGACGAGGTCGTGCCGACTCCGACATGGGCATAGGCGGGCATCGCCGCCGCCAGCAGCATGACGGCAGTCAGCGTGGTGCGTTTCGTCGAAGTTGAGATCATCGATATGCCTTCTCTTATGCCTTCTCTGGGGACGGTCAGGCGGCCACGCGGGGGCCGCAGCCCTCGGCCTTGAGCACGCGTTTGGTGGAAGCAGGGTATTTCTTCAGCATGGGCGCCGGCCGGATCGGCCGCGCCGTAAAATTGCCGCCGCAGTTCGGGCAGACGCCGCCGAGCACGTTTCCGGCGCAATCGGCGCAGAAGGTGCATTCGAAGGTGCAGATCAATGCGTCCGTCGCCTCCGGCGGCAGGTCCCTATCGCAGCATTCGCAGTTCGGGCGCAGCTCCAGCATCTTTTCCTCCTCAGCGTATCGGCTCGTGCACGGTCACCAGCTTGGTGCCGTCGGGAAACGTCGCCTCCACCTGCACGTCGTGGATCATCTCGGCGATGCCGTCCATCACCTGCGCGCGGGTGACGACATGGGCGCCGGCCTCCATCAGCTCGGCGACCGGGCGGCCGTCGCGGGCGCCTTCGACGACGAAGTCGGTGATTAAAGCGATCGCCTCCGGGTGGTTGAGCTTGACGCCGCGCTCCAGCCGCTTGCGCGCCACGATCGCCGCCATGGCGATGAGCAGCTTATCCTTTTCCCTCGGCGTCAGGTTCATGCGTCTTCCCGGATTGGCGTATTCAGCTTCAGAGTGACCATAATTTGGGCAGGCCGGCCCGTCCGTTGAGCAATTCGACAAGCGGAACCAGCCGCTTGCGGAGCCGGTAGCCGTCCTCGGCGAACAGCCTCGCAAGAAGCTTGCCAGATTGGTTGACGGTCCAGACGCTGGCGCCGCCGGCATCGCCGATGATGGCGCGCGCCGGATCGAGGAAAGCCTCCGCCTGCGGCGAGACCATCAGCAGCGTCGCGACCGCGGCGGCGC
>NZ_RZOI01000026.1:0-20405 GCF_004022645.1 Mesorhizobium sp. M4A.F.Ca.ET.020.02.1.1
CTCATGCACCATGTCGACGATGCGCTTGCCGGTCTCGTAGGCGATCTGGCCGCGCCCTATCGCGAGCGCGGCCAGATCGCCTACGAGACCGGCAAGCGCATCGTCGACATGGTGCATGAGGACCTGAAGCCGTCCGACATCATGACGCGCCAGGCGTTCGAGAACGCCATCGTCGTCAACTCGGCCATCGGCGGCTCGACCAACGCGCCGATCCACCTCAACGCCATCGCCCGCCATCTCGGCGTGCCGCTCGACAATGACGACTGGCAGAAGGTCGGCCTCAATGTGCCGCTCATCGTCAATCTGCAGCCGACGGGCGAATACCTCGGCGAGGACTATCATCACGCCGGCGGCGTTCCGGCAGTCGTCGCCGAACTGCTGAAGGGCGGGCTTTTGCCGCATCCCGACGCGGTCACCGCCAACGGCAAGTCGATCGGCGACAATTGCCGCGATGCCGCCAACGAAAACCTGGAAGTCATCCACAGCGTCGACAAGCCGCTGAAGGCCAATGCCGGCTTCATCAACCTCAAGGGCAATCTGTTCGATTCGGCGATCATGAAGACCAGCGGCATCTCGCCGGAATTCCGCCAGCGCTACCTGTCCAATCCGAACGATCCCGAGGCGTTCGAAGGCAACGCCATGGTCTTCGACGGGCCGGAAGACTACCACGCCCGCATCGACGATCCGGCGCAAGGCATCGACGAGCACACCATCCTGTTCATGCGCGGCGCCGGGCCGGTCGGCTATCCGGGCGGCGCCGAGGTGGTCAACATGCAGCCGCCGGCCTACCTCATCAAGAAGGGCATCCATTCGCTGGCCTGCATCGGCGACGGCCGCCAGTCGGGCACGTCGGGCTCGCCCTCGATCCTCAACGCTTCGCCGGAGGCGGCGATAGGCGGCGGCTTGGCGCTGCTCAAGAGCGGCGACCGCGTCCGCATCGACCTGAAGAAGGGGTCGGCCAACATCCTTGTCAGCGACGAGGAGATCGCCAGGCGGCGCGCAGCACTGCAGGGCAATGGCGGCTTCCACTATCCCCAGCACCAGACGCCGTGGCAGGAGATCCAGCGCGGCATCGTCGACCAGTTTGACGCCGGCATGGTGCTGAAGCCGGCAGTGAAGTACCAGGATGTCGCGCACACCAGGGGTGTGCCCCGCGACAACCACTGAGCGCCGGCAACCTCGCTCGCGCGAACGGCGGCTTGATCGTGGATCAAGCCGCCGTTTTTGCTGACCTAGGGCTGCTGTCCGGCTGCGCTTACAGGTAACTGGTGATCTCCGGCGCCTGGTCCTGCCTGTTGCGTTTACCGTCCTCGTAGATGATCGGTGCGGAAGCGAGTTCCTCCTCGCTGACGTCGTCCAGGCAGGCGACGTTCACAGCCCAGAAATTCCCGCCCATGAAATCGAGATAGCCGCGCGAGAAGACATTCGCGCCGCAGTTCGGGCACATATAGTGGTTGATATCGCCTTCCGGCCAGTTGGACGGGCTTGCCTTGTAGTCCCGCATCCGGTCACCGCCTTCCGTCACCCTGAGCGCCTGGTAGGCGGTGAAGGATTTGCGGTAGCCCAGTTTCCAGCAGAAGCTGCAATTGCATTTGCGGATGCCCTCGGCGAGGTCGAGATCGGCCTCGAAGTGCACCGCGCCGCAATGGCAACTGCCGTGATAGGTCTTCCTCATGGCGCTCCTCGCAGAATTTGTTCTGGTCCTCTGTGGCCACCGCGAAACCAGATCAGATTGTGGCCATTGCCCCGCCAGATAGGCGCCTGGCTCCTCTGGGCAATACGTCCTCTTGTGCAAAACGGCGCGCGAGATGCCATATGCTGGCAAACGGACAGGACCATCCATGACCAAACGGCGCTCTTCCCTAGGCTTCCTCGGCATGTTCGGCCGCTCGGGCGATCTGAGGATGCTCGATGCCGCCTTGCGCGGCGCCGACCTCCATCCCGCCCTTGTGCCGGAGGGGGTCAAGCTCACCATCGTCAATCTGATGAAGGATCACTGGCCAGACGAGCCGCCGGCGCAGGCCTACGCCTCGCTCGCGCAACTGTTCGGCTATTGCGTTGCCGGTCCCGAGACGTTCGAACAGGCCAACGGCCGCGAGCGCAGGCTGGACGCGGAGCGCCGCATCGAGGAAGCGCTCGAGACCGGCGACAGCCTCGATGCGCAGATCGTGCTGATGGCGCTGCATGCCAAGCTGATCAGCGCCGAGGTGGTCGAGCGCTTCGGCCTAAGCGCGGAGTAGGCTGCTCGACCCAGCCTAGCCGCCCATGCCGCCGCGCGGCAGCTTGATCATCTCGCCGAAGCGGGCGCGCAATTTGTCGTCGACCGTTTTCGGCACGTGGCGCGGGAAGCGCTCGGCAAGCACGCGTTTCTTCTCGGCGATCGCCCTCTGCAGAATGTCGGGCCGGCCCTTCTCGTTCCATTCCTTGGGCGAGAAGCGGTCGCCGATGGCCGGATAGAAATATTCGGTCTGCATCAGCTTCAGCGTCTGCTCGTTGCCGAGATAGTGGCCGGGGCCCTTCAGGCAGACATCGGCGATGGTGTCGATCGACAGTGCTTCGTCGGTCACCTCGATGCCGCGCACGCAGCGCAGGCAGTGGCCGAGCATGTCGTTGTCGATGATCAGGCTTTCCAGGCAGAAGCCGAGCAGCGAGGCATGCATGCCGGCCGACTCATAGACCAGGTTGAGGCCGGAAAGGCCGGCCATCACATTGGTGATGCCCTTCTCGTAGCCGGACTGGATGTCGGGCAGTTTCGAATCCGTCATGCCGGCAGCCGAGCCGCCCGGCAGGTCGTAGAATTGCGCCATCTGCGCGCAGGCGGCGGTCAGCACCGCCTGCTCGGCCGAGCCGCCGGACATGGCGCCGGTCCGAAGGTCGGAGACGAACGGCCAGGTGCCGAAGATCGCCGGATGGCCGGGCTTGATGGCGTTGACATAGACCAGGCCCATCAGCACTTCCGCGACTGCCTGCACCACCGCCCCGGCAATCGCCGCCGGCGCCGTTGCGCCGGCCTGGCCGGCCGACAGAAGCAGGATCGTAATGCCGCCTTCGACACAGGCCTCGAGCACGCCACAGGCGTCCTCGGCGAACTTCATCGGCGGCACCACGAAACAGTTCGAGTTCGACACGAAGGGGCGCGCGCGGAAATTCTCCTCGCCGCCGGCGATCGCATAGAGCATCTCCAGCGCCGGCTTGACGTTCTCGCGCACGGTGAACGAGGTGCCGACATGCTTGGAGGTTCCCATCACGCAGGCGTAGAGCGTGTTGAAATCCATCTCGAGCGGATCGGGAATGTCGCGCGGCACCATGGTGCGCTGGAAGAAATGGATGTTGTCGAGACCGTCGACCAGGCGGGCGGCGTCGTAGATGTCCTGCAGCAGCGATTCGCGGTATTCGCGCTTCTCGACGTCGACCAGATGCACGGCCGCGCCCGCCGTGCCGTAGTGCACGCGTCTGCCCTGGATCACCATGTCGTGCTTGGGGTCCTGGCCGTGCAGCGTGAAATGACGCGCCGCGTTCTTGATCGTTTCGAGGACGAGCGCCCGCGGCAGGCGGACGCGGCCGTCGTCGCCATAGGTCGCGCCAATCCTCGTCAGCGCCTCGATGCAGGAGGGTATGGCGTTGGCGAAGCCGACCGTCTCCAGCAGCGTCAGCACCGCCTCGTGGATGCGCTCGCGGTCGTTTTCGCTGAGCGGTCCATAGCTGCCGCCTTCGAGGCCCGGCCGCACCGGTCTGATGTCGTCGGCAAGCGGTGCCGCCCGCATCGCGCGGCGCGCTTCGCGCCCGCCGGATCGCCGCGAACGCTGGTCCGCCGGCGCATCCTGCTTCTCAAGAGCCACTGACATGGAAGCACTCCACCTTTAGCTGCGAGGCGGGACGCGGCGGTTGGTCCACCATCGGCCCTGCTTCGTCCCCTTTGTGGCTCGACTATGCCGCCGGCATTGGTGCAGCCTATGAGCCAGCCAGTCCCGTCGAATATGCCAGGATGCTAAAACGATCGAGGGTCGTGTCAAAGCAAAAGAGCCGGCTTGGGCCGGCTCTCTGTTGAATTCGGCAGGTCGATCAGGCCGCGGCGGGTCTGCGGCCGGCGGCCGTCGCGAGTTCCCGTATGCCGGGCTCGATGTGTTGCAGCGCGATCGAGGAAATGCCCAAGCGCATGAAACGCGACGGTTTTTCCGAGCGGTCGAAGAAACGGTCGCCGGGCTCGATGATGACGCTGCGCGAGGCGGCCGCCTCGGCGAGGCCCCGCGAGTCGGTGCCGCGCGGTCCTTCGAGCCAGAGCGAGGTGCCACCGGCGGAGTCGGTCGAGCGCCACTCCGGCAGGAAAGCGGAAATCGCATGGACCAGACGCTTGCGCCGCTCGTCGAAGGCGCTGGACAGACGCCGCACCAGCGCCTCGTGATGGCCGAGCGACAGGAACAGCGCCACCGCCCGCTGGTTGTTGGCCGGCGGGTGCCTGAGCATGAAGCGGCGCAGCGCCCTGAGCTCGGCGATCAGTCCGGCCGAGGCGACGATGTAGCCAAGCCGCAAGCCCGGAGCCAGCGTCTTCGACATCGAGCCGACATAGATGACGCGGCCGGAACGGTCGAGGCTCTTCAGCGCCTGCTGCGGCGCTTCGTCCAGCAGTTGGCTGTCATAGCCGTCTTCGATGATGATCTGGTTGTGACGGTTGGCCCGCGCCAAGAGGTCCTGGCGCCGTTCCGCCGACAGCGGCACCATGGTCGGGCAGTGGTGGCTGGGCGTGACGAAGACGAAGCCGGAATCCTGCGGTATCGAGGAGGTCACGATGCCGGACTGGTCGACCGGGACCGGCTGGATGTCGGCGCCCGCAAGGCGGAAGATCGAGCGGGCATCCGGATAGCCGGGATCCTCCATCGCCACTTTCGAGCCTTTGGTCATCAGCAGCGAGGCGAGCATATAGAGCGCGTTCTGGGCGCCGAGCGTGACGATGATCTCGTCCGGATTGGCGAAGATGCCGCGCCGCGGCAGAAGTCGGGCCTGGATCTGCTCGATCAGGAGCGGATCGTCGCGGTCGACCATGTCGGAAGCCCAGTTGCGGATCTCCAGCACCGCGAGCGCCATGCGGTTGCATTCGCGCCACTCGGCGGTCGGGAACAGCGCCGGGTCGAATTGGCCATAGACGAACGGGTAAGAGGACTTGATCCAGTTGTCGTGCTTGGCTGGCGGCGGCATGTCGCTGGCGGCGATCTGCCGGCGCGCCTTCCAGTCGATCTCGTTCTGCTGGTCGGGCGCCTTCTGGTGCGGCTTGGCGGGGGTGGCGAGCACTTCCGGATTGACGAAATGGCCGCGCCGCTCGCGCGCCACCAGAAATCCCTGGTCGACCAGTTGCTGGAAGGCGAGCACCACGGTGCCGCGGGCGACGCCCAGTTTCTCGGCCAGGATGCGGCAGGACGGAAGCGGCATGGAAGCGGCGATCTGCCGGTCCAGAATGGCGGCGACGATCGCCTGGCGGATCTGCGCCTGCAGGGTCTGGCCGGATTCAGCCGAAATCCGGAACAGGCCGGACCATATGGCCGTGTCGTTGCGCTGTGGCATGGAAGGGTTTCCTCGATGGCCAGCTTTTTGTGCTTGGCTGGACCAGTCGAGTGTAGGGGTGGCACAAGGGGTTGCGCCAATCAATTTTTCTGATCGCTGGGATTTATGCCAGTGATCCATTGCGCGACGCGCAGCGTCGTCGCAGCGTCGCGGCCTACCTGTTGGTGAGCAACGCGCAGCGTCGTCGCATCCTCCGTCGCCGGGTATCCAAGGCCTCATCAAAGCGTGATGCAGTGCGGCAATGCCGCCCTTGAATGAAATGGAATCGGCTCGATAGAATGTCGCGACGACATGCGCCGGAAACATCCGGCCTGTTAACATAGGTTCAAAAACCCGCCAGGAGCCCGCATTGGATCAATCAACCTTCGACAAGCAAGTCGTCGCCTTGCGCGAGCATCGCGCGGCGGCCAAAGGCACCATGCGTGAAGCTTTCGCGGCTGATCCCAAACGCTTCGCGACGTTTTCCGCCACCGACGGCGATCTCCTGCTTGACTGGTCCAAATGCGCGGTCGACGCCGACACGATGGCGATGCTGGAGAAGCTCGCCGGAGCCGCTGATCTGGCGGGTCGCCGCGCCGCCATGTTCGAAGGCAGGAAGATCAATATCACCGAAGGCCGCGCCGTGCTGCACACCGCGCTTCGCAACCTGGCCGGCAAGGGCGTCGTGGTCGATGGCCAGGATACCAAGGCCGAGGTTCTCGCCGTTCTCGACGCCATGGGCGCCTTCGCCGATGCCATCCGCTCCGGCAAGGCGGCCGGCGCCACCGGCAAGAAGATCACCGACGTCGTCAACATCGGCATTGGCGGTTCCGACCTTGGCCCGGTGATGGCGACGCTGGCGCTGGCGCCCTACCACGATGGCCCGCGCGCGCACTATGTCTCCAACATCGACGGCGCCCATATCCACGACACGCTGAAGGACCTGTCGGCCGAAACCACTTTGTTCATCGTCGCCTCCAAGACCTTCACCACGGTCGAGACGATGACCAATGCCGAGACGGCGCGCCGATGGGTGGAGAAGGCGCTGGGCAAGGAAGCCGTCGGCAAGCATTTCGCCGCCGTCTCGACCGCGCTCGACCTAGTGGCGAAGTTCGGCATCGCGTCCGATCGCGTGTTCGGCTTCTGGGACTGGGTCGGCGGCCGCTATTCGGTCTGGAGCGCGATCGGCCTGCCGGTGATGATCGCCATCGGCCCGCGCAATTTCCGCGCCGTCCTCGACGGCGCCCACGAGATGGACGAGCACTTCCGCTCGGCACCCCTGCAGAAGAACCTGCCGGCGCTGCTGGGGCTGATCGGCTGGTGGCACCGGGTCGTCTGCCGATATCCGGCCCGCGCCGTGATCCCTTACGACCAGCGGCTCTCCAGGCTGCCGGCCTATCTGCAGCAGCTTGATATGGAATCGAACGGCAAGAGCGTGACGCTGGACGGCGGCGCGGTCACCACGCCGACCGGCCCGCTGGTCTGGGGCGAGCCCGGCACCAACGGCCAGCACGCCTTCTTCCAGCTGCTGCACCAGGGCACCGATTTCATCCCGGTCGAATTCCTTGCCGCCGCTGTCGGCCACGAGCCGGAGCTGAAGCACCATCACGATCTCCTGCTCGCCAACTGCCTGGCGCAGTCGGAAGCCTTCATGAAGGGCCGCACGCTGGAGGAGGCGCGCGCGCAGATGCTGGCCAAGGGCATGAAGCCGGCCGACGTCGACAGGATCGCCCCGCACCGGGTTTTCTCCGGCGACCGCCCCTCGGTGACCATTCTCTACCGCAAGCTTGATCCGCGCACCTTCGGCCGCCTGGTCGCGCTCTACGAGCATCGCGTCTTCGTCGAGGGCACGCTGTTCAACATCAATTCCTTCGATCAGTGGGGCGTCGAACTCGGCAAGGAACTGGCAACCGGCCTGCTGCCTGTCGTGGAAGGCAAGGAGAATGCCGCAAAGCGGGATGCCTCGACTGCAGGTCTGGTGGGACACATTCACCGATTGCGCGGATCGGAGTGACAGGCTTGGCGGAGATCAAAGGCATATTGTTCGACAAGGACGGAACGCTTGTCGATTTCAACGCGACATGGCTCGGCATTGCCGACTTCATGGCCATGGATGCCGCCGAGGGCGACCGCTGGAAGGCAGACAGGCTGCTCGCGGCAGCCGGCTTCGATTTCCTCAGCAAGCGCTTCAAGCCCGATTCGATCTTCGCCTCCGGCACCAACATGGATGTCGTCGAACTCTGGTTCCCGCGCCTCTCCGAGGAGGACCAGATGCTTGCCGTGGCCCGTTTCAACGAGATCACCTCCGTGCAGGGCTCCAGCATGGCGGTGGCGCTGCCGGGCATCGTCGAGACGTTGGCCGTCCTGCACAGGCGATCCTACCGGCTTGGCGTCGCCACCAACGATTCGACCAGCGGCGCGGAAAAGACGCTGGTGACGCTCGGCGTGGCGCAGCTTTTCGACGCCGCCTATGGCTATGATTCGGTGGCCAGGCCGAAGCCGGCGCCGGACACCATCCTCGCCTTCTCCGACCTGACCGGGCTGAAGCCGGCCGAGATCGCCATGGTCGGCGACAATCGCCACGATCTCGAAATGGCGCGGGCCGGCGGCTGCGGGCTGGCGGTCGGCGTGCTCTCCGGCACAGGCACGCGGGAATCGCTGTCGGCGATCGCCGATGTCGTGCTCAATTCGGTTGCCGATCTGCCCGATTTTCTGGCCGCGCGGGTCAAGGAGACGATCTGACCGTCTCGAAGGAGAAGACCCCGCTCGGCCTCGACGCCGTGCCTTTCGCATCGCCGAAGTCCGGTACCTTATATTCGGCAAGCAGTTTGAGCCGCGACAGCGGCAGATCGGCGCGGCGCGGATCGCCGACTAGCACCTCGATGCCGGCGGCGAGGCAGCGGTCG
Source organism: Mesorhizobium sp. M4A.F.Ca.ET.020.02.1.1 (assembly GCF_004022645.1). NCBI lineage: Bacteria > Pseudomonadati > Pseudomonadota > Alphaproteobacteria > Hyphomicrobiales > Phyllobacteriaceae > Mesorhizobium > Mesorhizobium sp. M4A.F.Ca.ET.020.02.1.1. The sequence continues at coordinate 8,442 of NZ_RZOI01000026.1, forward strand.
AGGAAGGGGATCACCCGCCGGGCCACTTCGTGCCCGTAGAACACGTCGCCGGCAAGCACCAGGTCGACCGCCGGTGGCGGCCCGGCGGTGATGTCTTCGCCGACCACCGTGATCGCGACGCCGTTTGCCGTGGCGTTGAGGCCGAGCGCGACGAGGCCGTTGCGGTCGATCTCCGCGGCAATCACCGCGCGCGCTCCGGCCTTCGCCGCGGCGATGCCGACCAGGCCCGAGCCGGCGCCGAGGTCGAGCACGCGGCGCCCCGCAACCGCTTGCGGCCGGTCGAGTATGTAACGGGCAAGGACGGTGCCGCCGGCCCAGGCATAGGCCCAATAGGGCGGCTGCGGCTCTGGCGCCGCAGCGTCCCCGTCGTCACCGTCCGGATCGACGAGCCGCCGCAGCCCGCTGCCGGGATGGGCGCTGTAGATTTCGATCTCGGGAAGCGCGGCGACGGGCGCAAGGCGCATGTTCGCCTTGATGAAGGCCGTTGGATCGGGGCGCGTGGCCGCCATCTCCCCGCCGGCAGGATGATCGTTCAAGCTCGTGCCTAGCCGCGCAGCGCCCGCCGCAGGATCTTGCCCACCGGCGTCTTCGGCAGCTCCGTGCGGAACTCGATATATTTGGGCCGCTTGTAGCCGGTAAGGTTTTCGCGGCAGTAGGCGGTCAGCGTCTCGATCGTCAGCGCGGGATCCTTCCGGACCACGAACAGCTTCGGCACTTCGCCGGAATGCTCGTCCGGCACGCCGATCGCCGCCACTTCGAGCACGCCGGGATGCTGGGCCACGACCTCCTCCAACTCGTTCGGATAGACGTTGAAGCCGGAGACCAGGATCATGTCCTTCTTGCGGTCGACGATCTTGGTGTAGCCGCGCTCGTCCGTGAAGCCCATGTCGCCGGACTTGAAGAAGCCGTCCTTGGTCATCACCTTGGCGGTCTCGTCCGGCCGGTTCCAGTAGCCCGCCATCACCTGCGGCCCGCGGATGCAGATCTCGCCGACTTCGCCGAGCGGCACATTGTTGCCGTCGTCGTCGCGGATGGCGATCTCGGTCGACGGCAGCGGCAGGCCGATCGTGCCGGTGAAGTCGCCGCCGCTGAACTTGTTGGCGGTCGCCACCGGCGAGGTTTCCGAAAGCCCGTAGCCTTCGGTGACGGGACAGCCGGTCAGCGCCTTCCAGCGCTCGGCCACACCCTTCTGCACCGCCATGCCGCCGCCCAGCGTCAGGATCAGCGGCTTGAAGTCGAGCTTGCGGAAATCCTCATTGTTGAGCAGCGCGTTGAACAGCGTGTTGAGGCCCGGGAAGATGTGGACCGGGTATTTCTCCAGCTCCTTGACGAAGCCTGGAATGTCGCGCGGATTGGGGATGAGCACATTCTGCGCGCCCTGCTGCATGCCCATCAGCGCATTCACCGTCAGCGCGAAGATATGGTAGAGCGGCAGCGCGCAGATGAAGTTGGGGTGTGCCGGCTTCGGCTTCACCGCATAGGCGTCCTGCAGCCAGAGCGCGTTCTGCGCGACATTGGCAAGCACATTGGAATGCAAGAGGATCGCGCCCTTCGAGACCCCGGTAGTGCCGCCGGTATATTGCAGGAAGGCGATGTCGTCGGCGCTGACGCTGGCGGGCTTGAAGGCGAGGCCGGCGCCGGCCTTCAGGGCGGCGTTGAACTTGACGTGGCCCGGCAGCGACCAGGCCGGCACCAGCTTCTTCACCCGACGCACGACGAAGTTGACGAGCGTCCCCTTGAGGCCGCCAAGCATGTCGCCCATCGCGGCGACCACGACGTGCTTGACCGAGGTGTTGGATATCACCGCCTGCAGCGTGTTGGCGAAATTCTCGAGAATGACGATCGCCTGTGCGCCGGAATCCTTGAGCTGGTGCTCCAGTTCGCGCGGCGTGTAAAGCGGGTTGACGTTGACCACGGTGAAGCCGGCGCGAAGCACCGCCATCATCGCCACCGGGTATTGCAGCACGTTGGGCATCATCAGCGCCACGCGCGCCCCCTTCTGCAGGCCCTTCGACTGCAGATAGGCGCCGAAGGCGGCCGACTGCCGCTCGAGCTCGGCATAGGTGATGGCCTTGCCCATGCAGACGAAGGCCGGCTGGCCGGCAAACTGCTTGCAGGCGCCGACCAGGAAGTCGCCGATCGAGCCGTAGGGCAGGGGGCCGATTTCGGCCGGCATGTTCTTTGAATAGCTTGCCAGCCACGGCTTTTCCGGCAGCCCGGCGGCAAGCTCCGTCAGCGCCTTAGGCAACCTCTTGGCCGGCGCCGGCTTCGCTGCCGGCGCTGGCGAGATCGCTTTTGTCGGAGCTGCCTTCGCGGCCGGCTTTGCGGCAGCGGGCTTTGTTGCAGCGGACTTGGCGGCAGCCGGCTTGGCCGCTGCTCGAGCTTTCGTCGCGGCAGGCTTGGCGGCCTTTCCGGCGCCAGCCTTAGCCTGTGGTTTTGCGGTGTCCTTCACAGGGGCGGCTGCCTTCGAAGCGGCCTTCGTCTTGGCCGGAGCCGTCGTCTTTGCTGCCTTCGCCACCCTGTCCCTCCCGTCGTCGTTCACTCGTGCCGCGCCGCCTCTGAATGACAGGAGCGTCCTCCGCCGCAATGGTTGCGGATTCCTCAGGAAATCCAGCGTGCCGTCTATGTATTGCGACTATCCTCGGCCATGCAAGTCTTGCCCTTGCGGCAGAACGGGAAAGATTTGCCGTCGAAATCCTTTTCTTCTCCGCTACCCGTAACGCATCTTCCTGAGCAGCGCCCATGCGAAGGAAGGCCGCGCCGCGTCGATTTCGCGAGAGCGCCGATCAATAAAAAAATGCGGTCGTTAACATTATCGTGAGCGGAAAAATCTGCTAATTTTTTCTGCCATTTTAGGAGATTGCGGATTCTTTTCCTGCTTCCCGTGGGGTACGCAAACGGGGTGTTCCAAAGCCAGAAAAACGGTGCTTATATGCGCGCTTCGCGAGCCTGCTAGAGGGGCTTGGCAGAACATCAGGGAGTGCTCAATGAAAAAGAAACTGACTTTTGCAGCCGCGTTGCTGGCTGCAAGCGTCCTCGGTGGCGTGGCCAACGCCAAGACGCTGGTCTATTGCTCGGAAGCATCGCCGGCCAATTTCGACCCGGGTACGACGACGGGCGGTAACGATTTCGACGCCTCTTCGCGCACCGTCTATTCGCGCCTTGTCGAATTCAAGCATGGCGGTACCGAGATCGAGCCCGGCCTCGCCGACAAGTGGGAAATCTCGGACGACGGCCTGGTCTATACTTTCCACCTGCATCCGGGCGTGAAGTTCCAGACCACCGACTATTTCAAGCCGACCCGCGATCTCAATGCCGATGACGTCGTCTTCTCCTTCGACCGTCAGTTCAACAAGGAAAATCCCTGGAACGGCGAGAAGTACCTGCCGAACCTGACCTGGGATTACTACACCGGCATGGACATGCCGAAATACGTCGCCAAGTGGGAAAAGGTCGATGATCTGACCGTCAAGCTGACGCTGACCGAGCCGAACGCGCCGATGCTGGCCAACCTCGGCATGGACTTCGCCTCGATCGTGTCGAAGGAATACGCCGATCAGCTCGCGAAGGACGGCAAAATGGCCGACTTCTCGACCAAGCCGATCGGCACCGGGCCGTTCCAGTTCGTCGACTACCAGCTGGATTCGGTCATCCGCTACGCGGCCAACCCCGACTATTTCAAGGGCAAGGAAAAGATCGACGATCTCGTCTTCGCCATCACGCCCGACGCCACCGCGCGCATCCAGAAGGTGCTGGCCGGCGAATGCGACGTCGCGCCCTATCCGAACCCCGCCGACATTGGCACGATCAAGGCCAACCAGGACGTCAACCTGCTCGACCAGGCCGGACTGAACATCGGCTACATGAGCTACAACACGACGATCCCGCCGCTGGACAAGCCCGAGGTTCGGCACGCGCTGAACCAGGCGATCGACCGGGAGGCGCTGATCAAGTCGCTGTTCCAGGATGCCGGCGCCACGCCGGCCCAGAACCTGATCCCGCCGACCATGTGGTCGTGGAACAAGGACGTGAAGTTCGATTCCTATGATCCGGAAGCGGCCAAGAAGGTGCTCGCCGACGCCGGGCTGAAGGAAATCCAGCTCTGGGCGTCCGACCGCGTTCGTCCGTACAACCCGAACTTCCAGCGCGCCGCCGAACTGATCCAGGCCGACTGGGCCAAGGTCGGCGTTAAGGCCGAGATCGTCAACTACGAGTGGACGAAGTATCGCGAGGAAGGCAAGAAGAAGGAGCGCCCCGGCGCCTTCCAGATCGGCTGGACTGGTGACAATGGCGATCCGGACAACTTCTTCGCCACCCTCTTCGCCTGCTCGGCAATCGGCGTCTCGAACTACTCGAGCTGGTGCGACAAGGACTTCGAGGACCTGATCCAGAAGGCCAAGAAGACCAGCGACCAGGCCGAGCGCACCAAGCTCTACGAGCAGGCCCAGGTTGTCTTCCAGAAGCAGGCCCCGGCCTTCCTCCTGGCCCACAGCCAGGTCTATGCGGTTGTGCGCAAGAATGTCAGCGGCTTCATGATGGACCCGCTAGGCATCCACCGCTTCGACGGCACCGACAAGGCCGAATAGAACTCTAGAGCGGGCGGCGCCGTACGGCGCCGCCCCTTTTTCAAGATGCTCCGATATCTTCTCAACAAAATCGCGCTTCTGATCCCGACGCTGGTCGGCATCACCATCTGTGCCTTCGCCTTCGTCAGGCTGCTGCCCGGCGACCCCATCCTCGCCATGGCCGGCGAGCATGGCGTGACGCCGGCGCGCTACGAAGAGCTCAAGGAACAGTTCGGCTACAATCTGCCGATCTGGCAGCAATATGCGCGCTACGTCGGCGAGGTCGCCACCGGCGATTTCGGTGTTTCCATCTCCTCCAAGCGGCCGGTTATCGAGGAGTTCAAGACGCTCTTCCCGGCGACGCTGGAGCTCTCCTTCTTCGCCATGATCTTCGCCATGGTGCTCGGCATCCCGGCCGGCATCTTCGCAGCGGTCAAGCGTGGCTCGTGGTTCGACCAGTCGCTGATGGGCACAGCCCTTGTCGGCTATTCGATGCCGATCTTCTGGTGGGGCCTGCTGCTGATCATCTTCTTCTCCGGCTATCTCGGCTGGACGCCGGTCTCCGGCCGCATGGGCCTGCAGTTCTTCTTCAAGCCGATCACCGGGTTCATGACCATCGACAGCATCCTCTACGGCAAATGGGATGCCTTCCGCTCGGCACTCAGTCACCTCGTGCTGCCGGCGATCGTGCTCGGCACCATCCCGCTGGCGGTGATCGCCCGCCAGACGCGCTCGGCCATGCTCGAGGTGCTGGGCGAGGACTATGTCCGCACCGCGCGCGCCAAGGGCCTGTCGTCGGCGCGGGTTATCGGCGTGCATGCCTTGCGCAACGCGCTGATACCGGTGGTCACCACCATCGGCCTGCAGGTCGGCACGCTGCTTGCCGGCGCCATCCTCACCGAGACCATCTTCGCCTGGCCGGGCATCGGCAAGTGGATGGTCGATTCGATCTTCAAGCGCGACTATGTCGTCGTGCAGTCAGGCTTGCTTTTGATCGCCCTCATCGTCATGGCCGTGAACCTGATCGTCGACGTGCTCTATGCCGTCATCAACCCGCGCATCAGGGCTGCATGAATGAGCCAGTCGACCGAAATCGCCCCGATGGCCAGCGGCAGTCCGGACCGCCTCACCGGCTTCAGGACTTTCTGGCACTATTTCTCGGTGAACCGCGGCGCCGTCATCGGCCTGTTCGTCTTCATCCTTTTGGTTCTGGCGGCGCTCTTCGCGCCGCTGCTCGCGCCCTATGCGCCCGACGTTCAGGACAAGACCGCGTTTCTGAGGCCTCCGGCGTGGCAGAACGGCGGCAGTGCTCAGTATCTGCTCGGCACTGATGCGGTCGGACGCGACATCCTCTCGCGCCTGCTCTACGGCGCGCGCTTCTCGCTGCTCATCGGCGCGGTGGTGGTGACTTTGGCGCTCACCGGCGGCATCACGCTCGGCCTGCTGGCCGGCTATTTCCGTGGCTGGGTCGACGTTGCGATCATGCGCGTCATGGATCTGATCCTGGCCTTCCCGTCGCTGCTGCTCGCGCTGGTGCTGGTCACCATCCTCGGCCCCGGCCTGTTCAATGCGATGCTGGCGATCTCGCTCGTGCTGCAACCGCATTTCGCCCGCCTGGTGCGCGCCGCGGTGATGGCCGAGAAGAGCCGCGAATACGTCGTGGCCGCCAAGGTTGCCGGCGCCGGGCATCTCCGCCTGATGCTCGCCACCATCCTGCCGAACTGCCTGGCGCCGCTGATCGTCCAGGGCACGCTGTCGTTCTCCAACGCCATCCTGGAAGCCGCCGCCCTCGGCTTCCTCGGCCTCGGCGCCCAGCCGCCGACGCCCGAATGGGGCACCATGCTCGCCTCGGCGCGCGAGTTCATCCTGCGCGCCTGGTGGGTGGTGACGTTCCCCGGTCTTGCCATCCTGATCACAGTGCTTGCCATCAACCTGATCGGTGACGGCCTGCGCGACGCGCTCGATCCGAAGCTCAGGAGGTCGTGATGGCGCTGCTCGACATCCAGAATCTCGTCGTCGAGTTCCAGACCGCATCCGGTCCGTTCCGCGCCGTCGACGGCGTCTCGCTCCATGTCGATGAGCGCGAGGTGCTCGCCATCGTCGGCGAATCCGGCTCCGGCAAATCGGTGTCGATGCTGGCGGTGATGGGGCTGCTTCCCTGGACGGCCACGGTCACCGCGGATCGCATGAGTTTTGCCGGCCGTGACCTCCTGAAGCTGAGTTCCGCCGAGCGGCGCAAGATCGTCGGCAAGGATATGTCGATGATCTTCCAGGAGCCGATGGCCAGCCTCAATCCCTGCTTCACCATCGGTTTCCAGATCGAGGAAGTGCTGCGCTTCCATATGGGCATGGACCGGGCCCAGCGCCGGGCGCGCGCCATCGAGCTCCTGAAGCAGGTCGGCATTCCCGAGCCGGCGGAGCGGCTGAACTCCTTCCCGCACCAGATGTCGGGCGGCCAGTGCCAGCGCGTCATGATCGCGATTGCCATTGCCTGCAATCCGAAGCTCTTGATCGCCGACGAGCCGACCACGGCGCTCGACGTCACCATCCAGAAGCAGATCCTCGACCTGCTGGTCTCGCTGCAGGCCAAATACGGCATGGGCCTGATCATGATCACCCACAATATGGGCGTGGTGGCCGAGACCGCCGACCGCGTCATTGTCCAGTACAAGGGCCGCAAGATGGAAGAGGCCGACGTGCTGTCGCTGTTCGAGAGCCCGAAGAGCAACTACACGCGCGCGCTGCTCTCTGCGCTGCCGGAGAACGCCGTCGGCGACCGCTTGCCGACCGTCTCCGACATGCTGTTCGAACCGGCGCCCCAGGGGGCAAGTACCGGAGCCGCCTCATGAGCACCAGGGTCGTCGAAGGCAAGAACATCGTGCGCGACTACCATGTCGGTGGCGGCCTGTTCCGCGGCGCGCGCACGGTGCATGCGGTCAAGGGCGTCTCCTTCAGCGTCGACAAGGGCAAGACGCTTGCCATCGTCGGCGAAAGCGGCTGCGGCAAGTCCACGCTCGCCCGCATCATCACGCTGATCGATCCGGCGACGTCGGGCGAATTGTTCATCGACGGCAACAAGGTCGACATTGCCAGGGACGGTTTGTCGAAGGAGATGCGCCGCAAGGTGCAGATCGTCTTCCAGAACCCCTATGGCTCGCTCAACCCACGCCAGAAGATCGGCGACGTGCTCGGCGAGCCGCTGCTGATCAACACCGACAAGCCGGCCGAGGAACGCCGCGACCTTGCCATGAAGATGCTGAAGAAGGTCGGCCTCGGACCTGAGCACTACAACCGCTATCCGCACATGTTCTCCGGCGGCCAGCGCCAGCGCATCGCCATTGCCCGCGCGCTGATGCTGAATCCCAGCCTGCTGGTGCTGGACGAGCCGGTCTCGGCGCTCGACCTTTCTGTGCAGGCGCAGGTGCTCAATTTGCTGGCCGACCTGCAGGATGAGTTCCAATTGACCTATGTCTTCATCAGCCACGATCTCTCGGTGGTGCGCTACATCGCCGACGACGTCATGGTGATGTATTTCGGCGAGGCGGTCGAATACGGCCCGCGCGACGAGGTCTTTGCAGACCCCAAGCACAGCTACACCAAGACGCTGTTCGCCGCGACGCCGCGCGCCGATGTCAGTTCGATCAAGGCAAGGCTGGCCAAGAAGAAGGCGGCCTGACTCCAAGCGCCGTGGCCAAGCCGATCATGACAGCTTGGCTACGATCGCGCGCAGCGCTTCGCCGAAACGATGCACTTCTTCCACCGTGTTGTAGTGCACCAGCGAGGCGCGGACGGCGCCGCTGTCCATCGACAGGTTGAGCCGGCTCATCAGCCGTGGCGCGTACATATGGCCGTCGCGGATGCCGATCTGCATCACCGCCATCTCCTCAACGATCCTCTGCGGTGACAGCTTGCCGATGTTGAAGCAGAAGGTCGGCACGCGCTCATGGATGCGGGCTTCGTCGGCCACGCCGTAGATCGTGGCGCCGCAGTCCTTCAGTACCTTCAGCATCTCGCGCGCCAGCGTCAACTCATAGTCACGGATGGCGTTCATGCCGGCGACGATGTTGTCGCGGCGCGAGCGGTTGTTCTCGGCGAGGAAATTGCGGCCGACCGATTCCAGATAGCGCACGGCCGCGTCCATGCCGGAGACATTCTCGTAGATGAAGGTACCGGCCTCGACCTTGTAGGGGGGCTCATCGGGGATGAAATCCTCGCGGAAGGTCGGCAGCCGCTTCAGCGTTTCGAAGCGGCCCCAGAGAAAACCCATATGCGGCGAGAAATTCTTGTAACCGGAGCAGACGAGGTAGTCGCAGTCCCAAGCCTGCACGTCGATCAGGCCATGCGGACCGTAATGCACGCAGTCGAGGAACACTTCCGCGCCGGCGGCATGCGCGATCTTGGCCACCGAGGCGACGTCGACGATCGAGCCGATCGAATGCGCCGTCACCGTGCAGGCGACGAGCCGGGTGCGGTCCGAGACCAGCGGCTTGAGATCGTCGACATGCAGATTGCCGTCCTCGCGCATGCGCCACCATTTGAACTTCGCGCCGGCCTGCTCCAGCGCCAGCCAGGTGGCGATATTGGCGTCGTGGTCCATGTCGGTGATGACGATCTCGTCCCGCTTCGCGAGCATCTGGCCGATGCCGAGGCTGACCAGGCGGATGAACGAGGTGGCGTTCATGCCGAAGCAGATTTCCGACGGGCTGTAGGCGTTGATCAAAAGCGCCACGCTCTCGCGCGCCTCGGCGACCGACTGGTCGACGGTGACGCTGCGGCCGTAGCGGCCGCCGCGCTGGACATTGTGTCCGACCAGATGGTTGGTCACCGCGTCGAGCACGCTTTGCGGGATCTGCGCGCCGGCGGCATTGTCCATGAAGATGAAGTCGCCGGCCTGTCGCAAGGCGGGGAACATCGCGCGGATCTTCTCGACCGGGAACGAAACAGCGCCGTCCTGCGCCTTCGAGATATGGTGTTGGTTCACGGACGTCTCCTTCAGTTCATCGATGTCGTTCGAGGTGGGATCAGTGCGCGCTGGACTGGGCCTTGCCACGCTCTTCGAGGTAGCCGACCAGCCGCACCAGCGGCCACAGGAAGGCGAGATATATGATTGCGGCGCCGATCAGCGGCGTCGGATTGGCCATCAGCGCCTGCGCGTCGGTCGCCTGCTTCAGAAGGTCGGGCATCGCCACCACCGAGGCCAGCGCGGTGTCCTTGAACACCGAGACGCAGTTGCTGGTCAGCGGCGGGATGACGACACGGATCGCCTGCGGCAGGATCACCTTGCGCATGGCGACCCAGAACGGCAGGCCGAGCGCTGCGGCAGCCTCGAACTGGCCCTTGGGGATGTTCTCGATGCCGGCGCGGCAGACTTCCGCCGTGAAGGCGGCAAGCACCAATGACAACGCAAGGGCCGCCGAAACGAAGGACGACAGGCGGATGCCGACGAAGGGCAGGGCGTAGTAGATCAGGATCAGCACCACCAGGATCGGGAGCGCGCGGAAGATGTCGATGTAGAGGATGGCCAGCCGCCTTAGCGGCTTCGGCGCATAGAGCCGCATTAGGCAGATCGCCAGCCCGGCGATGGTGCCGAAGACGATTGCGGCGCAGCCGAGCAGGATAGTGTTGCCGAGCCCGCGGATCAGGATCGGAAACGATCGGACGAGGATGCTCCAGTTGAAGAAGGTGTCGATCAGTTCCATCGGCGTCACCGTCAAGGCAATGCCAAGCCCGCGCTTTCGCGGGCCTGGACGGATGGGAATCGGAGAGCGCCGGCCTTGTCACCGACACTCTCGCGAACGGCTATAATTAGCCGGCTTATTGCGGGATTGGCCCCGGCGCCACCGTGCTGGTGCCGGCTTCCGGATCGACGCCGAACCACTTTTTGTGGATCGCGGCCATGGTGCCGTCCTTCTTCATCGCGGTGATCGCGTCGTTGACCTTTTCGAGCAGGGGGTGGCCCTTCTTGGTCATCATCGCAAAGCGCTCGCCGGTCGGGATGCGCACCAGGATCTTCAGCGCTGGCATCTGCTTGATTGCGAACAGGAAGCCGGCGAGCTCGCCGGCGCCGCCGTCGATGCGGCCGTTCTGCACGTCAAGCAGCAGATCCTGCTGGGCGTTGTAGCTCTTGGTTTCGGCAACGCCGAGCTTGGCGGCGTTTTCCTTCATGTAGGCTTCGCCGGTCGCGCCGGCGATGACGCCGATGGTCTTGCCCTTGAGGTCGTCGAGTGTCTTGATGGTCGAATCCGCCTTGCCGACGATGGTGCCGTCGCTGTCGTAGTAGGCCTGGGTGAAGCCCTGGTTCTGCAGGCGCTCCTTGGTGATCGAGATCGACGACACGGCGAAGTCGATGCGGCCGGAAGCTGTCGCCGCGAACAGCGCCTGGAAGCCGAGATCCTGGAACTCGACCTCGGCGCCGATGCGCTTGGCGACGTCGTTGGCGACATCGATCTCAAAACCCTCGAAGCCGCCGGAATCGGTCTTGTATTCCCATGGCGGGTTGGCGGGGGAGGCGCCGACCATGATCTTGTCGGCGAAGGCGGGGGTGGCGAAGGCGATGCCGGCTGCGGTGACCACGCCAATCAGTCCTAGACGTTTGAGCATGTTGCTTCCCTCTGGTTCGGCCACTTCGCGTGGCGCATTTCCTGATCCGCCCCTTCCAGCATCCAGCTCCCGGACGCCGCAGGCGAGGCGGCGCCTGAAATCAGGATGCGCGGCGCTGGCGTGAGCCGATCAGGTCTTGCAGCCGCGCAATCAGCGCCCCGACGGCCTCGTCCGCCGTGACCATGCCGGGCGACAGCCTGAGCGTCGTGCCGCGGGCGTCGCAATAGAGCCGCTCATCGCGCAGTGTCGCGACGAGCTTCGCCGCCTCGACGCCTTGCGGCAGGCCGATCATCACGCTGCCGCCGCGCGCATTGGCATCCAGCGGTGAACGGATCGCCCAGCCATTGTCCAGCGCTGCGCCGATGATGCGCCCGGTAATCACCGCATTGCGCGCGCGTATGGCATCGATGCCGGTGTCCTCGACCCATTGCAGGCCGGGCAGCGAGGCGACGCTGGCCAGGATCGCCGGCGTGCCGTGGTCGAAGCGGCGCGCGTCGCTTGCGTAGCTGAAAGCGTCGAGATCCCAGGAGAACGGATTCGGCTGGCTGAACCAGCCGCGCAGCTCCGGCCGGCATGTCGAAAGAAGGTCGGGAGCGACTTGCAAAATGCCGGCGCCGGAAGAGCCGCACAGCCACTTAAGCGATGTCGAGACGACGAAATCGACCGGCGTCTCTGCCACCGAGAAGGGCACCACGCCGACCCCTTGCGTGATGTCGACCCCGACGATGCTGCCCATCGCCTGGCCATGCGCCGCGAGCTTCGCCACATCGCAGCGGTGCGAGGCCGTCGAGGTCACGAA
>NZ_RZOI01000270.1:0-7275 GCF_004022645.1 Mesorhizobium sp. M4A.F.Ca.ET.020.02.1.1
TGGCGACGTTCGGCTGACTTCCGGCGAGCGTTCTTAGCCCCGCCATCGGCCTGCCCGATAAATCGTCACCGCAGCCGCCACCAGCGCCGCATTGCCGGCGGCGACGCTGCCGTCCGGCAGGTGCTTGCCGTCCTCCAGCCCGACCCGGGTCGACAGGTTTCGAGCCGCCGCCCGCTCGACGAACGGCCACACCGTCGCGTTCTCGCCGTGCAGCAGGATCGAGCGGCGGATTCCGGCGCGCGCCAGCACCGTTTCGATGCCGTCGGCGACTTGGAAAGCCTCGTCGAGCGTCTGTTCGGAAATCTCGATCAGGACGCGCAGCACGCGCCCGCCATGGTCGAGCGTCACCAGCCTCTCGGCGTCGGCGATGGAAGCCAGGCCCGCCTCGATGCCGATGCCGCGCTGGCGCAGGCTTTCCATCACGACCGGCGCGGCCGTCTCGCTGAGATTGACCGAGGCATAGTCCGGCAGCTCGCGCCAGCCGGCGATGGCGACGAGGGTGCGGAGGTCGTCCTCCTCGATCCAGGCGCCGGTGGAGACGCCGATCAGCGTTCCCGGACAAGCGCGGCGCAGCGCTGCCACCGTGCGGTCCATCGCTTCCGGCGCCAAGCTCTCCTGCCGGTCGGCGCCACGCGCATGGACATGGAGCTCGGCGGCACCCGCGGCAACCGAAACCGCGCCGTCGCGCGCCATGGCGTCCGGGTCAAGCGGCAGGGCGGCGTGAAAATCGGCGGGGCGGGCGCCGTTGATGCAGGCCTGGACGATCATGGCGGCGGTCCTGTTCGAGCTGAGTCTAACGCAGAGGCGCATAGACTGGAACCGGAACGTCTGCTGACAGGCATCGTTTCGACGCCGCGATCCAGGCGAAGAGCGCCGGTGTGGGCGATTTGCGCCGCGCCGCCTAACCCAGATTTTCCTGCCGCAGCCTCTCCTTTATCCGCGCCAGAGCCGGCTCGCCGCCGCCGGCCAACTCAGTGGCAATCCGCGCAAGATCATCGTCGGCCTTGCGATATTTGCTGCCCCAGGCGCCGAGCGTCGCCAGTACCGGCAGAAGGTCGACGCCGGCTTCGGTCAGCCGGTAGATCGCCTTCAGCCTGTGGGTCGGGTCGTCGCTGCGGGTGAGGATGCCTTCCTCCTGCAGCGTCTGCAGCCGCTCGGCGAGCGTTCGCGACGAGATGCCTTCGTCCGACTGCAGGAATTCGCGAAAATGCTTTTTCCCGGCGAATGCCAGGTCGCGGATGATGAGCAGCGTCCAGCGGTCGCCAAACAGCTCAAGCGACAGGCTGATCGGGCAGCCGGACCGTTCCCTGGTCGACATAGTTACGGTTCCATTTTTAAATCACTTTACTATTGACACCATTACCTTCGCGCGTCAAATGGTTCCAAAAGTAAATTGATTGGAAGCACGCGGAGGACCGGAAATGAAGAAACTCATCCTGCAAATGCAGATGTCGGTCGACGGCTTCGTCGGCGCCGAGGACGACCATCGCTGGCAGCTCTGGGAGTGGGGCGACGACAGCGCTTGGGACGACGCGCTGAAGCAGGACTTCAACGCTGTGTTCGAAACCATCGACACCATCTTGCTTAGCCGCAAGATGGCGGAGGAGGGCTATCTGAACCACTGGGGCAACGCCGCGACGAGATTCCCGAAGGACCGCTTCTATGCCTTTGCCCAGCGCATTGTTGCAGCGCAGAAGGTGGTGCTGAGCGACAGGCTGAAGGCCGCGCGATGGGAGCGCACGAGCATCGCAAGCGGCGACCTGCCGCGCGAGGTCAATGCGTTGAAGGCGGGCGAGGGCGGCGACATCGCCGTCTTCGGCGGCGCCGGTTTCGCCTCGGCGCTGGCCGCCGCCGGGCTGGTCGACGAATTCCAGCTCTTCATCAATCCGGCTGTGCTGGGTGCCGGCCGCCGCATCTTCGGCCAGGGCGGCTTCTCCAGGCTGAAGCTCATTGGTTCGAAAGCCTATGCCAGCGGCATGGTGGTGAGCCGCTACGCGCCGGCGAGGTGAGGGGCTGCCTCAGAAGACCCCGATGACCGGCGCCGGCTCAACCAAGGTGCCGACGCCCAAGGGATTGCGCACCCGCGCGGAGGTTTCAACATTGGCGACGGCGGCGAACCACTGGGCTTCACGCAACGTCAAACCAGCAAGCACGCAGCCAGCGTAGTCCGCAGGCTCGTCTATCCACGTGTCAAACACCGCCCAAGTATCAGGCGGCTCCCGCACTGCAACGAACCGCATTTGAGACCCCATCATGCGACGAGCAGCCACCGTAGCAGCCGGCGTGCTGTAGTCATGTGAGCGAGTACACATATTAGCAATATTGCATATGAAAGCCCAGCCTTGGTCGTTTCGGCATCAAGATCGGGCATTTAGCCATGCCTGGACAGGCGCCCGGGCATCGCATCCGTCGTCACTCGATCAGCAGCAAACCGCGCTTCCTGTCGCCATCGGAATCGATCGTGTCCATGGCCGAGAACAGGCGTTCGCGCTCGATCAGCCAGGGCTTGTAGCGCTGGTTGACGTCAAGGACGAAAACCATGTCCTCGGCGTCCATATATCCTCCGATCGGGGAAAAGTGGCCGGCGCCGGCGCCGAAAATCCTCTCCCTCGTAAAGTTGATGATGTAGCGGCGGCCGGGATCGTTGGCGCGCTTCATATGCGCGAGGAACTCCTCGGCAGTCAGGTTCCGAAGCACGGATACTTTCCGCTTGGTCTTGCTTCGAGCGACTTCGGCAACCTCGTCCAGGGTCAGCCCGATGATGCAGAATCCGGTCCAGCACTTTCCCGTTCCCGCAAGCACTTCAGCTTCCGTCGTCTCTTCTTCGCCGATCGAGCGGAACATGTTTGCCACGCTTGCCGGACCGCACCTTGATGCGTTCGATTGCCATTCGACGTCGGCATTGAAAGCAGCGGCCACGGGCAACTTCCAGGCACGGTCGATCAATTCGGGCGCGCGGATAACCGAAGACTGGATCTTGTCCGGCGAGACTGCCGACGGACCAGCAATCAGGAATGCGGCGCCGCAGAGCAGGCCGATACCGGCAATCACACCGAATGCAAGACTGCGCCTCATCGCTGTGCCTCGGAGCCATACAGCAGAAGGAGATTGCAGAAGCCGGCGCGCAACGTCAATCAGCGCCGAGTCGGCACGCATCGCCATCGTCCACAGCCGGAATCTCAATGCGCCGGAGCGCCTCGCTGGTCGGCATCCGTCAGCGTGCCGAGGAAAGCGACGATGTCGTCGATCTCGGCATCGGTCAGCGCCGGCCTGTCGCCCGGCTTCCCGCCGAAGGGCGGGTCCTTGTTGAGGTTCGGCCAGTAAACCTTTGGCAGGTCGTCATATTTGTCGACCGTGCCGTCGGCATTCTTCGGATACCAGCGGCCGGGATCGCTGTCGCGGCTGCCGTAGAAGGCGACCGCGTCGCGCAGCGTGTGGAAATAGCCATTGTGGAAGAAGCTTTTCCTCAGCGCCACGTTGCGCAGCGTCGGCGTCTTGAACAGCCCGCAATATTCGGCGCGTCCCTTGAAGTCGGTGCGCAGCGGGCCGCACAGGCCGAGATCGATATAGGCGGGATCGGCATTGGCCGGGATCGCCGCATTGCGGGGCACGCCAACGGCGATCAGACCGTAATCGGTGAACTGCGGCGGCTCGCCATTGTTGCTGGGTCGGCTCAGATGACAGCTGGCGCAATTGCCCTTGGCTTCGTCCTCGAACAGAACGCGGCCGCGCAATTCCTGCGCCGAGAGCGTCGCCCTGCCGGCAAGGAAAGCGTCGTAGCGGCTGGAATAGGGGTAGAAATCGGCGCTGCTCTGTTCGAACGCGCCGAGCGCCTCGACCGCGGCGTCGAAGGCGTCGTCCGGCCGTTCGAACACATCGTCGCCGAATGCCGCCTTGAAATCGTGCGCATAGGCGGCCTTGCTCAGGGCGGCGACCACCCCGCTCTCATCCTTGTTGGCCATCTCGAAAGGCGAGAGCAGGGGGATCCTGGCCTGCTGCTGGCCGCGATCGGCGCGGCCGTCCCAGGTCAGCCCGCCGGTCGGGCCGTTGTCGACGCTCTCGTCGCCCTCATCCTCGGAATCGTAGAAGTGCTCGGTGAAGGGGGGTGCCGCCTGCAGGTAGCGCAGCGATGGCACCGCGCGCAGGCCCGGCCGGTCGACATTAGGCCCGCCCATCTCGACCGGTGTCGCCGAGGCTGGCCCAAAGGCGTGGTCGGGATCGTGGCAGGAGGAGCAGGCCTGCTTGCGCGAGGCCGACAGCGACGGATCGAAGAACATCTTGCGCCCCAGCGCCGTCAGCGCCTCTGCCCGTGCGAAAGCCTCCGCGCGCGACAGCGGGCCGGGATGGGTGCTGCCTGCCGTGTTCGCGGGTACGGCGAAGCCGAACATCGACGCCGTGGCGATAGCGATCGTCAGGCTTTTCCATCGTCTTGTCGGCATAGGGCGCGGTCCGGTTTGCCTCCGGAACTAGGTGCCCAGTGCAACGGATTGATGACCGGTCGCGACGCTCACGCAACCGTGTTCGCGCAGGGCGGAAAATGTCACAAAAGTGACAGAGGCATCGCAGTAGCTGCTTCCGCGCCTGCTTGTTCATCGATTGCCGTCCTCCAGCCATCCCCAGCCACGAGGCATCCCCCATGACTAGGTCCCTGTTCTCGCTTTGCCTGGCCTCCACCGCCCTGGCATCGCTAACCGCCGCTGCCCATGCGGCTCCTCCCGGCTTCGACAAGATCGACACCGTCGTCGTCATCTACGCCGAGAACCGCAGCTTCGATAATCTCTATGGCGGCTTCCCCGGCGCCAATGGCCTGGCCAATGTCTCGGCCGACCAGGCCCGCCAACTCGACCGCGACGGCAAGCCGCTTGCCGAGCTGCCGCCGGCCTGGGGCGGCCTGACCGGCAAGGGCGTAACCCCTGCGGTGACGGAGGCTCAGACCGCGCATCTCGCCAATGCCAGCTTCGCCATCGACGATCCCAAGGGTTTTAATGAAAACACCGGCGTCATCACCCGCGACCTCTGGCACCGCTTCTACCAGGAGCAGATGCAGATCGACGCCGGCCGGAACGACAAGTTCGTCGCCTGGGCCGATTCCGGCTCGCTCGTCATGGGCCACTATGATGGCTCGACGTTGCCAATGTGGGCGGTGGGAAGGAAATACGTGCTCGCCGACAATTTCTTCCAGGGCGCCTTCGGCGGCTCCTTCCTCAACCACATCATGCTCGCCTGCGCCTGCGCGCCGGTCTATCCGCATGCCGACACCAGCCCGGTCAAAGGCCAGATCGCCGTCGTCGAGCCCGACGGCGTGACGCTCAAGATGGCCGACAATTCGCCAGCCTCGGCTTTGGGCGGTGCGCCGAAATTCGTCAATGACGGCGCCATCACGCCGGATTTCTACGCCGTCAACACCATGCAGCCGCCTTACCAGCCGAGCGCCAACAAGCCGGCCGAGGGCGGTGACAAGGCCTTGGCCGATCCGGCGCAGCCGACCACGCTGCCGCCGCAGCACGAGATCACCATCGGCGACCTGCTGTCGCTGAAGGGCGTCTCCTGGGCCTGGTACTCCGGCGCCTGGCAGGCGGCGCTCGACGGCAAGAACGCCACGCCAGTGCCGAACTTCCAGTTCCACCACCAGCCGTTCAACTATTTCGCGGCCTACGCGCCGGGCACCGCCGCGCGCGCCGAGCACCTGAAGGATGGCGGCCTCGACGGCGTCGAGTTCATCAAGGCGATCGACGACGGCAAGCTGCCTTCAGTGAGCTTCTACAAGCCGCAGGGCAATCTCAACGAGCATGGCGGTTATGCCGACGTCACCAGCGGCGACAAGCATCTGGCCGACATCGTGTCGCATCTGGAGAAGAGCCCGCAATGGCCGCATATGCTGGTCGTCGTCACCTATGACGAGAATGGCGGCTTCTGGGACCATATCGCGCCGCCCAGGGCCGACCGCTGGGGCCCGGGCAACCGCATTCCCGCCTTCATCATCTCGCCCTATGCAAAGCTGGGGACCGTCGACCACACGCAGTACGACACGACCTCGATCCTGCGCTTCATTACCGCGCGCTACGACCTGCCAGTGCTGCCCGGCATCGTCGCCCGCGACAAGGCGCTGCGCAATAACGAGCAGCCGCCGATGGGCGATCTCTCGGCCGCCCTTGATCTGACGAAATAGCGTCCTTCCTCTCCCTCAGCAAATGCGCGGGGAGAGGAAACGCTAATCGCCCAAGGCCCGATGTCTCGCAGATGAATCAATCCCGCAGGACGGGCCGCTATCGGATTGTTTTGCTTGGAGTTGAGGGCGCGCCGGCGCTCACTCCGCCTCATCCACCCAGATCAGGCGCAGCAGACGCAGCAGCGTTGCCCGCTCCTTGCTGGTCAGCCGATGCAGGAAGCGGTCCTCGTGAAGGCGCACCTGACGCCGCCAGGCGGGCATCGCGGCCTTGGCCGCCTCGGTCAGCCGAAGCTCCTGCACGCGCCGATCCTTGGCATGGTCGTCGCGCTCGATCAGGCCGCGCTCCTCGAGTTCGGCCAGCAGCGGCGCCATGTTGGCGCTCTTCATGGCGAGCAGCCGGCAGAGCCCGGCGGCGCGGATGCCCGGCCGTTCGTCGATCAGCGCCAGCATGGCGTAGGTGACGGGGCGCAATTCCGCCTCCGCCATCTCGATAGCGAAATCGTTGAGCGCCAGCGCCGAGGCGCGCCGCAGATTGTAGCCGATCTGCGCGTCGAGCGCGTCCTCGGCGAGATCGTTGCTGGTTTCGTCCATGTTCGATCGATTGCCGCGATCCGGCCCCTTGTCAAGGTAAAAATACTATGCGACATAGCAAAGATTAAAGCTATGCAACATAGCGATCTCGGAGGAATTGACCCATGGCAGGAGAAACCGAAGACACCGTCGCCTTCGATGTGGAGGACGGCATCGCCTGGGTCCGCTTCAACCGGCCGGCCAAGCGCAATTCGATGAGCCCGGCGCTCAACCGGCGCATGATGCAAGTGCTCGACGAGCTTGAATTCCGCGACGACGTCGGCGTTCTCGTGCTCTCGGGCGAGGGCGCCGCCTGGTCGGCCGGCATGGACCTCAAGGAATATTTCCGCGAGACCGAGGCGAAGGGCCTGGGCGCCGTGCGCAAGGCGCAAGCCGAGGCTTACGGCTGGTGGCGGCGGCTGCGCTGGTACCGCGTGCCGACCATCGCCATGGTCAATGGCTGGTGCTTCGGTGGCGGCTATGGCCCGCTGTTTGCCTGCGATCTCGCCTTCGCCGCCGACGAGGCGCAGTTCGCG
>NZ_RZOI01000271.1:0-7234 GCF_004022645.1 Mesorhizobium sp. M4A.F.Ca.ET.020.02.1.1
ACGCCTTGCCGTAGGAATTCAAGCACGTCGCGGGCGGGCGGCAGCAGGGCAAGTTTCGGGTGGTGGCAAAGGGCGGGAAGACCGATATTCGCTGTCAAGGAGATATTGCCATGAACGCCCAGATGACCATGAATACGCAGATGAAAACGACCGCGATCCTTGAGAACGAAATTACTCCCGAGGGCAGCGACTACGAGGTCGTGCGCCGCGCCATCGAGAAGATCAGTCTCGACTATCGCGACCAACCTTCGCTCGAGGATCTGGCCGAGGAGGTCGGCGAGACGCCGACGGGTCTGCAGAAGCTGTTCACCCGCTGGGCCGGCCTGTCGCCCAAGGCCTTTCTGCAGGCGGTCACGCTCGACCATGCGCGCCGGCTGCTCGATTCCGGCATGCCGCTGCTCGAAACCTCGTTCGAGCTCGGCATGTCGGGCCCGGGACGGCTGCATGACCTCTTCGTCACCCATGAAGCGATGTCGCCGGGCGACTACAAGACGCGCGGCGCCGGCCTCACCATCCGCTACGGCTATCACATCTCGCCTTTCGGCATCGCCCTGATCATGGTCACCGACCGCGGGCTTGCCGGCCTCGCCTTCAACGATCCCGGCGGCGAGCGCGCGGCCTTCGCCGACATGTCCGGCCGCTGGCCGAACGCGGCCTATGTCGAGGACATGAGCTCTACAGCGCCCTACGCCGCGCGCATCTTCGATCCAAGACTGTGGCGCGCCGACCAGCCGCTGCGCGTGGTGATGATCGGCACCGACTTCCAGTTGCGCGTCTGGGAAACCCTCTTGCGCATCCCGATGGGCAAGGCCTGCACCTACTCCTCGATCGCCGCCAGCATCGGCGCGCCGAGCGCCAGCCGCGCGGTGGGTGCCGCGGTCGGCGCCAATCCGATGTCGTTCGTCGTGCCTTGTCACCGCGCGCTCGGCAAGTCCGGCGCCCTCACCGGATACCACTGGGGCCTGACCCGCAAGCGTGCCATCCTCGGCTGGGAGGCGGGACAGGTCTCGTCCTGAAACGTCGATATTTTCGAGTTTTGTTGCACAAAACCGTGGATCAAAGTATAAACAAGTATTCCTACATTTATCGCCTTTGCCCCCAAATTTATAGGCATTACAACCGGCGACAACCTGTGGTTTCGCCGGTTTTACTCTTTTTAGGCAAGTGAAGACATTTCATTTTACCCTAAATTAACTACGATAAAGCGAAGATGCCTTTGTATTAAGTCGGACCATCCGGCTTGATAGGAGGGTTTCGATGAAGTTCTTTCGCGCCGTCATCGGTGCGGCACTGCTGGTCGCCTGCATCGACCAGACCGCATCCGCAGCCACCGGAAACGTGCTGTTCAACGGCACGATCACCGCGACCTGCACGATCACGATCAACTCCAACGGCACGATGACCGTCAGCACCAATCTTCAGTCGCTGAGCTCCCACAATGCAGGCGGTTCGGCCGGCAGCGCCCAGGATACCACCGGCGGCGTCACGCTCAGCGTCGACCCGGTCACGACCACCACCGTGCCGGCCTCAGATGTCACGGCCACCACATGGACCCCGACCTTCGCCACCTCCGGCGCGCAGACCATTGCCGAGACCGGCACCGCGACCGCGCTGACGGTACCGGGCACATCGACGGTCGCGGTCAATCTTGCCGGCACCAAGAGCGGCTCGAACCGCTTCTCCGCCGGCAACTACCAGGCAACCGTCACACTGCGCTGCGAATAGCCTTCTCGCGAAAGGAGCGGTCTTTGAAAAAGGTTGGAATTCTGACGGCTGCGCTGGCCGTCGTGTTGTCTCCCCTTGCCGCGACGGGCCAGTCGATGACGCCGATGCGCGGCGAGGTGAGGTCGTTCACCGATGCTTTCGCCGTCCGCGTCTTTCCGGGCAACCCGTACGACCAGCGAATTCGCGTCGAGGTTCATGTCTACGACCAGGATTTCCAGCCGATAGCCGCCAGGATCACGCCCAGCGCCTTTCTTCTGGCCGGCCAGGCATCGCGTCCGGTTCTGGTGGTCGTGCCGTTCGACGGCGCGACCGAGCGTAAAGTGCGTATCTGTACCGAGAGTATCCCCTTTCCAAGCGAGCAGACGCAGATAAGGGCACAGATATGCGGAAAGTTCTTCGGACATCGCAGGTCCTGACCCTCTCCTTGCTGTCCGCTTTGGCGGTCGTGAGTTCGGGGTTTGCCGAGGACATACTGAACCTGAACCAGAACCAGACGGGTTTCACCCTGCCCGGTGTCACCCTTCCCCAGGGCCAGGACGAGGTGCATGCTTCCGACGGCACCACCTGCCGCTCCTCGGTTTCAGGCAGTGGCGCCTATCTCGACGTCGGCGTCATCAGAGGCAAACAACAGCAGCCAGTCGAACAGCGACATCGCCACCTATGGCCGCGTGGTGGTCCCGATCGGTCGGACGCCGAAGCGTGTCGATTGCAGCCGCCTCTACGAGCTTGAGGTCGAGCGCCTGCAGATGGAACTGAAGCTGCTCAAGATGGGCCTCGGCGCCGACGGCCAGACGACGGGCAGCGTGGCTGCCGCCGGTCCCACGGCCGCTCCCGCTCCCGCAACCGCTTCGGCCGGATGGGCCAACGAAGGCTGGAGCATCAGAGGTACGAACGGCGATGGCAGGAAAAAGAAGAAGAAATAGCCGCACCCTGCTTGCGGTGGCAGCACTTGCCGGCCTCTGCTTTCCCGCGCAGGCGGCGATCGTCGGCACCTGCACGATCGTGATCGGCGCCTCGGGAACGATGACGTCGAACCCCGCCATCAACATCCTCGGCTCCAAGCAGGCGGGCGGGTCGAGCGCCGGCGCCACGATCACCGCAAGCTCGCTGCTGTGCTCGATCCTCAACCTGCTCGACTGCTTTTCGGTTTCCGCGCCGGCGCCGATCGCCTTCACTTCGGCTCCAAGCGGCGGCGACACCAACGTCACCTTCGCCACCGTCTTCCGGCTGGACGGCTCGGGCACGGACATTCCGGGCAGTTCGCCGCAGCGGGTGATCAACGGCACACACACCATGCTGGTCGACCTCGCCGCCACCAAGTCGCCGGGCATCTTTCCGGCCGGCACCTATCAGGGCACGGTCACCGTGCGCTGCGAATGAGCAAGTGGCAGCCGGCGCGGAACCCTATTGTGGGCTGGCAAGCGGCGCTCTTACAGGCTAGCTTCCCGCGCAGTCAGCAGGAGGCTCTTCTTGATTATCGTTGTCGGCTCCATCAACCTCGACCTCATCGCCAATGTCGACCGCTTGCCGGCGCCCGGCGAGACGGTGCGTGGCTCCACTTTCGCCACCGCGCCCGGCGGCAAGGGTGCCAACCAGGCGCTGGCCGCCGCGCGCGCCGGCGCCAAGGTGCGCATGGTCGGCGCCGTCGGCAAGGATAGCTTCGCCGCCGAGGCGCTGGCTTTGCTCACTGGCAAGGTCGATCTCTCCGGCATAGGCGAGAGCTTCGCTTCGACCGGCACGGCGCTGATCCTGGTCGGCGCCGACGGTGAAAACGTCATCGCCGTGGTCCCGGGCGCCAATGATTCGGTGCTGCCCGGCGATATCGCCAAGGCACAGCTCAAGAAGGGCGACGTCGTGCTGCTGCAGCACGAGATCCCCTTGCAGACCGTTGACGCCACGCTGGAGGCGGCGCGGGCGGCCGGCGCCATCAGCGTGCTCAACACCGCGCCGTTTCGCGCCGAGGCATCCAACCTGCTAAGCAAGGCCGACTATGCCGTCGCCAACGAGACTGAATTCGATCTCTATGGCGAGGCGCTGTCGCTCAGCGGCCGTGACCGCCCCGCGCGGATGCGCGACTATGCCGGCAAGACCGGGCGTACTATCGTCGTCACCCTCGGCGGCGATGGCGTGTTGGCCGCGACGCCCGACACGTTCCTGACCGTGCCGGCGCTGGAGATAACCCCGGTCGACACGGTCGGCGCCGGCGACACGTTTTGCGGTTATTTCGGTGCCGGCCTGTCGTCGGGCCTGCCGCTCGAACAGGCGCTCGCACGCGCCGCCACCGCCGGCTCGCTCGCTTGCCTGAAGCCGGGCGCGCAGCCGGCCATTCCGTTGGCAAAAGATGTCGACGCGGCCCTCCCAGGCGCGTGACGACGGCCATGCGTCCCAAGACAAAGCATGCCGTTCCGCCGGCCGGCGACATCTGCCGTCTGTCCGCCGTGGAGCTAGCCGGCGCGATCGGGCAGCGCCGCCTGTCGGTGCGCGAGGTGGTCGCAGCTTTTCTCGACCGCATCGAGGCGGTGAACCCGCAGGTCAACGCCATCGTGTCGCTGCGCGATCGCGCCGGCATCCTCGCTGAGGCCGACAGCGCGGATGCCCATCTGGCGCGCGGCGGTGAGACGGGAGCATTGTTCGGCCTGCCGATTGCGATCAAGGACCTGGCCCTGACCAAGGGCCTGAAAACCACCTTCGGCTCGCCGATCTTCGCCGACTTCGTCCCCGGGGAGGACGACTTCTTCGTCGAGCGCGTCCGCAAGGCCGGCGCCATCATTATCGGCAAGACCAATGTCCCCGAATTCGGGCTTGGCTCCAACACCTACAACAATGTGTTCGGCCCGACGCTCAACGCCTTCGATCCGGCCTTGACCGCCGGCGGATCGAGCGGCGGCGCGGCGGTGGCGCTTGCGCTCGACATGGTGCCGATCGCCGACGGCAGCGACTTCGGCGGCTCGCTGCGCAATCCCGCCGCCTACAACAACGTCTATGGCTTCCGCCCCTCGCAGGGGCTGGTTCCCGCCGGGCCGGACATCGATGTCTTCCACGCGCAGATGGGTGTGGAAGGGCCGATGGGCCGCAGCGTGCGCGACATCGCGCTGCTGCTCGACGAGCAGGCCGGCTATCATCCGCGCGCCCCGTTGTCGCACGACAAGCAGGGTTCCTTCCTCGACGGATTGTCGACGAAGGCAACTGGTGGCCGCATCGCCTGGCTCGGCGATCTCGGCGGTCACCTGCCTGTCGAGCCGGGCATAGTCGATCTTTGCCACGCCGCGCTCGCCCGTTTCGCCGATGCCTCCTTCCACAGCGAGGCGCAGGTGCCGGATGTCGATTTCGAGGCGCTGTGGCAGGCCTTCGTCACGCTGCGCCAGGCGAGCAGCGGCTGCGCGCTCAAGGTCCACTACGACGATCCGGCCAAGCGCAGGCTGCTGAAACCCGAAGCCGTGTGGGAGGTGGAGCAGGCGATGCGCCTCACCGCGCCGCAAGTCCATGCCGCAACGGTGAGGCGCTCGGCCTGGCACCGAACGCTGCTGTCGATCTTCGACCGGTTCGACCTGGTCGCGTTGCCCACCGCGCAGGTCTTCCCTTTCGAAGTCGCCACCCACTGGCCGCGTGAAGTAGCCGGTCGAGCCATGGACAGCTACCATCGCTGGATGCAGGTCTCCGCCTTCGCAACGCTGGGCGGCTGTCCGGCGCTCAACGTACCCGTCGGTTTCGACGGCAAGAGCCGGCCGATGGGCATGCAGCTGATCGGGCCGCCACGCGGCGATCTCGCCGTGCTGCGGGCCGGCGCGGCCTACGAGGCGACACTGCCCTGGCAGGCAGGCGCAAGCTGAGGCCGGCTATCGGCGGCAGGCTGGCGCTTGCGCCCACACCGGCGCCGTGCATTGATCGGGCCCGGCCGCCACCGGATCGGTGCCATCTTGCTTGAGGAAAGACCATGTCGCTGGAACTTTACGCCACCTATGTCGTCGCCTGCATCGTCATCATCCTGGTGCCCGGTCCGACCGTCACGCTGATCATCGCCAACAGCATCCGCCACGGCGCGCGCGCCGGCCTTGCCAACGTCGCCGGCACCCAGGCCGGCCTCGCCATCATGATCGCCATCGTCGGCATCGGCCTCAACACGCTGATATCAGGCATGGGCCACTGGTTCGAATGGGTCAGGCTGATCGGCGCCGCCTATCTGATCTGGATGGGCGTGCAGATGTTCCGTTCGAAAGGCACGCTGAACCCCGACGGATCGGCCAGGAAGCCGCGCGGCGGCTTCTTCCTGCAGGGTTTCCTGGTGGCGATCAGCAATCCGAAGACATTGGTGTTCTTCGGCGCCTTCTTTCCGCAGTTCATCGCGCCGCAGGGCAACTACACGCTGCAGATCGTGGTCATGGGCCTGACC
The DNA here is from genome assembly GCF_004022645.1 of Mesorhizobium sp. M4A.F.Ca.ET.020.02.1.1. Classification (NCBI taxonomy): domain Bacteria; kingdom Pseudomonadati; phylum Pseudomonadota; class Alphaproteobacteria; order Hyphomicrobiales; family Phyllobacteriaceae; genus Mesorhizobium; species Mesorhizobium sp. M4A.F.Ca.ET.020.02.1.1. The sequence continues at coordinate 6,116 of NZ_RZOI01000271.1, forward strand.
GCGATGATCTTTGCCGCCATGTCGGATTCGACCTACGCGCTTGCCGCAAGCCGCGCCGGTCGGCTGCTGTCGGCCAGCCGCGTCAAGCTGATGTCCCGCATCAGCGGCAGCTTCCTGGTCGGTGGCGGCCTCTGGCTGGCCTTCTCGAAGGCGAAGTAGCGCCTACCTTCCCTCGCCCCGTTTACGGGGAGAGGGTGGTCGCGAAGCGACCGGGTGAGGGGCAGCGCCAGGATTGCAGGCAAAACACCGACATTCGCGCCGCCCCTCATCCGCCTGCCGGCACCTTCTCCCCGTAAACGGGGAGAAGGGAGCTTTCAGAGCCGCCCTAGCCGCTCGACCAGCAGCGCGAAAAACGCGTCGTGGTCGATGTCGCGCATCACCATGGCGTTCTTTTCCCGCTTGGTCACGCCCCACCAGTCGATCACCGTCATGCCCATGGTGAGCTCGGAAGAGGTCTCGACGCTGACGTTGCAGTTGCGGCCCTTGAACAGCTCGGGCTTGATGAGATAGGCGATCACGCACGGATCGTGCAGCGGCCCGCCGTCGGTGCCGTATTTCTCCTCGTCGAAACGCTCGAAGAACTCCAGCATCTCCGACGTGGCGATGCCCACCTTGGTGCCGAGATCGCGGAAAGCCTGCGTGCGATTGGCGGTGGTCAGCGCCTTATGTGTGACGTCGAGTGGCATCATCACGATCGGAATCCCGGACTTGAACACCACATCGGCGGCCTGCGGGTCGACATAGATATTGAATTCGGCGGACGGGGTGACGTTGCCACCCTCGAAGAAGCCGCCGCCCATCAACACGATTTCCTTGATGCGCGGCGCGATCCGCGGCTCGCGAATCAGCGCCAGCGCGATGTTGGTGAGCGGTCCGAGCGGGCAGAGCGTGATCGTGCCGCTCTCTTCGCGCATCAGCGTCTCGACGATGAAGTCGACAGCGTACTGATCCTGCAGTGGCATCGTCGGCTCGGGCAATTGCGGCCCGTTGAGGCCGGTCTTGCCATGCACTTCCTCGGCGGTGACGAGTTCGCGCGCCAGCGGCCGGATGGCGCCGGCATAGACCTTGATATCGGGCCGACCGGCCAACTCGCAGATCTTGCGTGCATTCCTTTCGGTC
>NZ_RZOI01000272.1:0-7211 GCF_004022645.1 Mesorhizobium sp. M4A.F.Ca.ET.020.02.1.1
GCCTTACCAATCACCGATCTCTCCTGGCCGCTCCTGGTACGAAGACACCGCGGGACCTAGACCCGAACACCCAGCCCTTGACGGCGACCGCCAATGCGATGTCGTCATCGTCGGCGGCGGCTTCACCGGCCTGTCGGCGGCGGCGCATCTGGCAAAGGCCGGCAGCAATGTCGTGCTCGCCGAGGCGCATCGGTTTGGCGACGGCGCTTCCGGGCGTAATGGCGGTCAGCTCGGCACCGGTCAGCGCGCCTGGGCCGAGGAGCTGGAGGCGGAATACGGCCTTTCCCGCGCCAAGGCGCTGTTCGACCTCGCCGAGGAGGCCAAGGCGCACCTGCTCGAATTCGCGGCCGTCAACAGGATCGAGATCGACTACATGCCGGGCCAGCTGTCGGTGGCGCACAAGCAGCGCTATGTCGACGACTACAAGGCGCATGCCGAGATCATGGCAAGCCGCTTCGGTTACCCGCACATTTCCTTCATGGACGAGAAGGAGGCGGCCGAGCGGCTGGGCTCGACGCGCTATTTCGGCGGCACGCGCGACACCGGCACTGGCCATATCCACCCGTTGAAGCTGGTGATCGGCACGGCGAAAGCAGCGGCCGAGGCCGGCGCGCAGCTGTTCGAGCGGACACCTGCGACCGGCATCGTCTCCAGCGGCGGCAAGGTGAGGGTCACGACGCCGAAAGGCACGATCACCGCCGACAAATGCCTAATTGGCGTCAATGCCTATGGCGGCACGCTCGAGCCGGTGAGCGCCGCGCACATCATGCCGATCGGCTCCTTCATCGGCGCGACAGTGCCGCTCGGATCGGAAACCACGGTGTTGCCGGGCGGCGAGTCGGTCGACGATTCCCGCTTCGTCGTGCGCTACTTCCGCAAGTCGAAAGACGGCCGGCTTTTGTTCGGCGGGCGCGAGGTCTATGCGGTCAACGATCCGAAGGACATCCACATCCATATCCGCCGGCAGATCGCGGAACTCTATCCGGAGTTGAAGGATGTCGAGATCACGCATGGCTGGGGCGGCTATGTCGGCATCACAGTGCCGCGCAAGCCATTCGTGCGCGAAGTGATGCCCAATGTCATCTCGGTCGGCGGCTATTCCGGCCACGGCGTCATGCTGTCGAACTTCTTCGGCAAGCTCTATGCCGAGACCGTGCTCGGCAACCGCGACCGGCTGAAGCTGATCGAGGATCTAAAGATCCCGCCCTTCCCCGGCGGCCGGCGTTTTCGTGCGCCCTTGCTGTTCCTGGCGCTCAGTTGGTTCGCCCTGCGCGACAGGATCTGACGCTGGGGAAGCACGGCCTGGAACGGAACTTCCGGCCTATCCGCCTGATTCCATTCGGCTGTTCGTGCCGCTGCGACATGTTGCAGAATCCTTAACAAGGGTGCAGAATTCGTTCCAAGGGCGCACTGATGCCACAATCACCGGCAAAAGATGCGGGTTCTGGGCTGTAAGACGGGGACTTTCGCGGGCCCGCCCGCTTGTGTTTTTGGGACCGATGCCGATCACCGCCGGACCTCCGGCACCGATCGAAAGAACGTCGGCCCACCTATTGGAGGTGGTTAGAGTGAACGAGCCCTTCAGTTTCGGCGCGCCGGAACGACGGCGCTTTGCAATGCAGTTTGGCTATGACATGCGGCCGTCGTTCTGGCAGGGCGTGCGGTCGAACTCGCATCTGGTGATTGCCGCCGTCGGCACCGCCGCGCTGCTTGGCGTGGCGGGGATTGCGCTGTGGCTGGCGCTGCCGGGCAGCGACCGGCAAGCGATCGCAAGCCCGGCGCAAAGCGTCCCGACAATCCCGGTCAGGACAACCAAGATCGCGCCCGCCAGCGCGAACGCGACGACGATGGCCACCGCGCCGCAGGCGGCGCGCAAGGCCGACGCGGTGTCGCCCGTGGTGGCCGCCAAGGAAGCCAAGATACCGGCGCTGGCGTCCAACGACCCGCGCTGGACCGCAACAGACACCAAGACCGCGTCCAGCGACCCCGCGCCTGCTCCATCCGATCAGACGGCAAGCCGACAGGCCGAAGAGACCGCCCAGTCATCCGACACGGCATTCGCCGAGCCGGCGGCTCAATCCGACGCAGCCGCATCGCTGTCCAAGGTGGCGGCGCCCGACGCGGCGCCGGCAAAGGACGATCCCGATGGCGCCAAGACCGCCGCCATTCCCGCGCCGGACCCGCAGACGCCGGAAGCGCAGGCATCCGCAGGCGACGATGGCAAGGCAAAGACCCAGCAGGTCAGTGCGGCCAGCACCGGACGTATTCTACGGGCCGTCACCATGCGGGCCGGCCCGAAACAGAAAGCGGCCGCGATGATCACCGTGCCCGCCAAGACCTCGGTGCAAGTCATAAGCTGCAAGAAGTGGTGCCAGATCGTCTATAATGGCAAGCGCGGCTGGATCTACAAGACCTACATCAAGACCGGCGCCTGAGAGCTTCATCGCCGCCGGTCAGCCACAGCAGCCGCCGAAGCCACTGCCATAGTCGGGCTCGCCTGCGTTTTCTGACATGGGCGCGATGTTCCTCGAACGGCACTTCGAACAGGCCGCATCCCTGGCATCCAGACCTTTTTCCGCAAACCGGGACCCAGCATTTGACGTCGTGGGTCCAGGCGAGCGCGATCCTCTCCAGGTGAAGGTTGGACGAGCTCTTTAGCAGGATCAATTCGCCCGGTACTGCCGTTCGCTTGATGTGGTCGGAGACTTGCTTGAGCGTTCGCAATTCGACGAACCGGCCGCCGTCGCGGTCGGCCTGGTCGGCGCCCGAGCGATGCGCATTGTCGCCGACATAGATAATCTGGCCAACGACCTCGCGCGCGGCGTTGTAGGCGTCACGGTACTTTCTGGTCGAACCCGCATAATCCGAAATCTGGCCGAGAACGATGCGTTTTCCAGCAACCTTGGCCTTGGCCACCATGTCGATGGCGAGGTTGATCGAATGCCAGGGAGCCTTGGCGGTGTCGACCAGGAAGTGCGGACCGCCATCGGTGACGAGCACCTGGCAGCGATTGATCAAGGGCTGGAACGTCGCCACGCGCGCCGCGACTTTTTCCGGCGGCACCCCAAGCTCCAGCGCGGTGGCGACAGCCGCCGCCGTCGGCAGCCATAGGTACTCGGCCGGAAACAGCGTCTGCAGGTCGAGCGCGCCGCCACGCCAGCGGATCCTGAGGCTCAGGGTTTCGGGATAAGCGGCCTGCGTGTCGGTGACACGATAGTCCGCATCTTCCGCCCGGCCGAAAGTGACGACGCGATGCCTGGTGCCCGAAGCCATGCCGAGCACATGCGGATCGTCGGCGTTGAGCACGGCAAGACCGCCGGGCGGCAGCGCGTCGACCAGGGCGCGCTTTTCCAGGGCGACGTTCTCCAGAGTCCTGAAACTGGCGAAATGTTCGAGGCGGACCATGGTGACGACCGCGACATGCGGCTGGAGCAGTTCCGCCATCGGCCTGATGGTGTCGACGCCATAGGCGCCTGCTTCGAACACGACATAGTCGACCTCGCCCGCTTTCCACATGCGCTTGTAGAGCGTGCTGGCCAGCGCATCGATGGCGTTGGCGAGAACCTGCGTGTAGACCGGGCGATGGCTGGCCAATATATGCCCGAGCAACGCCGCCGCGGTCGACTTGCCGGAACTGCCGGTGACGCCGATGAAGGTCGCCGCGCTTTTCGAACGGGCGCGCCATGCCCTGTAGATCTTGTGGCGGTGCCACAGGCTCTTGCGAATTTTGCGCAATCGGGCTTTCATCGCATGGCCACCCTGCCCCCTCGACAAGCCTTATGCCGTTCCCGGGCGGCTCGTCAAATCCTGGCCGCGCCTACCGCAGGCGTTCAGATGCAGCGGCCGCCATCGACCTCCAGCGCCACGCCGGTGATGAAGGCGGCCTCGTCGGAGGCGAGCCAAAGTGCGGCATTGGCGATGTCAAGCGGCGTCGACAGGCGGCCGAGCGGGATTGAGGCGCGGAACCTCTCGCGGATCTCCGGCGTGTCGGCGCCCATGAATTTCTCCAGCATGCCGGTCTCGCCGGCGACCGGGCAGAGGCAGTTGACGCGGATGTTTTTCGGCGCCAGTTCGACCGCCATCGACTTGGTGGCGGTGATCGCCCAGCCTTTCGAGGCATTGTACCAGGTGAGGCCGGGCCTTGGCCTCAGCCCGGCGGTAGAGGCGGTGGGCAGGATGACGCCGCCGCCCTGGCGCCCCATGATCGGCACCACCGCGCGCGCCGCGTGGTAGATTGCCTTCATGTTGACGGCGGTGATCAGATCGAAGGTCGCTTCGTCGACGTCAAGCAAGTCGCCATTGCGGTGCGTATAGCCGGCATTGTTGACCATGATGTCGATGCGGCCGAAGGCGCTTTTGGCGGCGTAGATCATCTCATCGAATTCGGAGCGCTGCGAGACGTCGGTCTGCGTCCAGATCGCGTTGTCGCCGATCTCGCCGGCCACGCGTTCGGCGCCCCGGGCGTTGAGGTCGGCGACGACGACCCTGGCGCCCTCCTCGGCAAAGCGCCTGGCCATGCCCTCGCCGAAGCCGGACGCGGCGCCGGTGATGATGGCGACCTTGTTTTCCAGACGCATGGTTTTCCCGCCCATTGAGGTCTTCCCGGATTTTCGGAGGCCGCCGCTCGGCTGCCCTGCGAGGACTCCCGCAGCGGCATGCCGCGACGGATTTCTTCCTTAGCTTTCGTCACATTCGCGTTCTATGTTGCAGCCGCGAACGCTGCCGGAAGCCTCGCTTGCCGACAAGCCCCCGGGTAGCGTCAGTGTCAAGGCCACACATGAGACCCAATCGACATCCAGCGATTTGTCCTTACCTGTGACACCATGGCACTGGTAAATTTAAATCGATTAGAATATATCAGCCCCGCACCTGAGCGCGGCGTCTAAAGCGGACAGACCATGACCAGCCAGATCATCCCCGTCGATCCTTTCGACTTCATCATTTTCGGCGGCACCGGCGACCTGTCGGAACGCAAGCTTCTGCCCTCGCTCTATCATCGCCAGCGCGACCATCAGTTTTCCGAACCGACCAGGATCATCGGCACGTCGCGCTCCAAGATGACCGACGCCGAGTTCCAGGCCTTCGCCAAGCAGGCGATCTCGGACCATGTGAAGCCCGCCGACATCGATCCGAAGGAGCTGGAGACGTTCCTCGCCCGGCTCTCCTATGTCCCGGCCGACGCCACCACCGGCGCCGGCTTCGACAAGCTGAAGAAGGCGATCGGCGACAGCGACCGTATCCGCGCCTTCTACCTGGCCGTGGCGCCGGCACTGTTCGGCGACATCTCGCACAAGCTCAAGGAACACAATCTGATCACGCCGAACTCGCGTATCGTGCTGGAGAAGCCGATCGGCCGCGACCTCGCCTCGGCGCGCACGCTCAACGACCTGGTGGGCGACGACTTCCACGAAAGCCAGATCTTCCGTATCGACCACTATCTCGGCAAGGAGACGGTGCAGAACCTGATGGCGTTGCGCTTCGCCAACGCGCTCTACGAGCCGCTGTGGAACTCGGCCAATGTCGACCATGTGCAGATCACGGTCGCGGAAACCGTCGGCCTCGAGGATCGCGTCACTTACTACGACAAGGCCGGCGCGCTGCGCGACATGGTGCAGAACCACATGCTGCAGCTTCTGTGCCTCGTCGCCATGGAGGCGCCGTCGTCGATGGACGCGGATGCCGTGCGCGACGAAAAGCTGAAGGTGCTGCGGGCGCTGAAGCGCATCAACGGCAACGAGGCGCCGAAGCACACGGTGCGCGGCCAGTATCGCGCCGGAGCTTCCGCCGGCGGGCCGGTGAAGGGGTATGTCGAGGAGCTCGGCAAGGACAGCAATACCGAGACCTTCGTCGCCATCAAGGCCGAGATCGCCAACTGGCGCTGGGCCGGCGTCCCGTTCTACCTCAGGACCGGCAAAAGGCTGGCGACCCGCGTCTCGGAAATCGTCATCGAGTTCAAGCCGATCCCGCACTCGATCTTCGGCGACAGCGCCGGGCCGATCTTCGCCAACCAGTTGGTGATCCGGCTGCAGCCGGACGAGGGCGTCAAGCAGTTCATCATGATCAAGGATCCGGGCCCGGGCGGCATGCGGCTGCGCCAGATCCCGCTCGACATGAGTTTCGCGCAATCCTTCGACGGACGCGCGCCCGACGCCTATGAGCGGCTGATCATGGATGTGGTGCGCGGCAACCAGACGCTGTTCATGCGCCGCGACGAAGTCGAGGCGGCGTGGAAATGGATCGACCCGATCCAGAACGCCTGGGAAAACGCCAGACAAGAGGCGCAGGGCTATACGGCCGGCACGTGGGGGCCATCGGCCTCGATCGCGCTGATCGAACGCGATGGGCGGACATGGCACGAGAGCAATTGAGCGGCGCCTATCACTGGAACAGCTTCGCCGATCGCCAGGAACTGGCGGCGGCGCTCGCCGGCCATGTCGCGGCACGGCTGACCAAGGCGGTCACCGAGCGCGGCACGGCCCTGCTTGCCGTCTCGGGCGGCACGACGCCGGCGAAGTTCTTCGCCGCGCTGTCGCGGATCCCTATTGCCTGGGACAAGGTCACGGTGACGCTGGTCGACGAGCGTTTCGTACCGGCCTCCTCGCCGCGCTCGAATGCCAGGCTGGTGGCCGCCAACCTGTTGCAGAACGCCGCGACTGCGGCGCGCTTCGTGCCGCTCTACCATGAAGCGGCAAGCATCGAGGATGCGGCGCTGTCCGACAATGAGGCGCTCAGGTCGCTGCCCTGGCCGCTCGACGCGGTCGTGCTCGGCATGGGCGGCGACGGCCATACCGCCTCGTTCTTTCCCGACGCCGACGATCTTGCGCGATTGCTTGATCCGTCCTCGCAACGGATCGTGCTGCCGGTGCATGCGGCAAGCGCCGGCGAGCCGCGGCTGACGCTGTCGATGGCAAGGATCATCGGCGCCGGCTTCATCGCGCTGCATATCGAGGGCGCGGAAAAGCGCAGCGCCTTCGATAGCGCCATGGGATCAGGCGCGAGAAAGCCCATTCGCGCCGTGATCGAGGCGGCGCCCAGAGCCGTCGAGGTTTTCTGGGCGCCCTGATTTTGACCATACCGAGGGTCCCGGCTGCCGGAAAGTTCAGGGACCCCGCCTGAAAGGACCGTTGCCATGACCGCCAGACGCGACATCGAAGCCATCACCGAGCGCATCCGCCAGCGTTCGAAAGCCGGCCGCGAGGCCTATCTCGGCC
>NZ_RZOI01000273.1:0-7207 GCF_004022645.1 Mesorhizobium sp. M4A.F.Ca.ET.020.02.1.1
GTCTACGAGATCCTGGCGCGGACCGCCAAACGCGGCGGCGACGAACTGCAGCTCGAGACCGACGCGCAGAGCCTGTCGCATCCGATGGCGATGGTGCAGCTGCGCCACCTCCTGCACCCGGAGCGGGACAAGCGGGCGTGACGGCCGGCGTGCTGGTCGGCGTCGACGGCTGCAAGGCCGGCTGGATCGCCGTCCATCGTCATCCGGATGCCGCTCCGTCGATCTCCGTCTTTCCAGGCTTTGCCGCTTTGCTCGCCGCATTGCCCGCCGGCGGCGCCACGATCGCCGTCGACATGCCGATCGGCCTCCCCGACTTCTCGCAAAGGGGAGGACGCGGCCCGGAGGCGATCGTGCGGCCGCTGCTTGGGCAGCGCCAATCGAGCGTGTTCTCGATCCCCTCGCGCGCGGCGCTCTATGCCGAGACGGACGGCTTCACCACGGTCGAGGCCTGGTACGCCGCGCATCGCCGCGCCAGCGAGGTCGCCAAGGCAAGTTCCGATCCGCCGCGCGGCGTCTCGATCCAGGCCTTCGGCATCTTTGCCAAGATCCGCGAGATCGATGCCCTGCTGATCGCGCGGCCGGAGTTGCGCGGCCGCGTCTTCGAATCGCACCCCGAGGTCGCCTTCTGCCGGCTGAATGGCGGCCAGGCCATGGCGCTGCCGAAGAAGGTCAAGGGCGCGATCAACCTCGCCGGGATGGAGGAACGCAAGGCGCTGCTATGCCGGCATGGCTATGAAAAGAGCTTCCTCGATCAGCCGGCACCGAAGGGAGCCGCCGCCGATGATTTTCTCGACGCGGCAGCGATGATGCTGATTGCCGGCCGCATCGCCAGTGGCGAGGCAAGGCCGAATCCGGACCCGCCGCTGTCGGATCGTTTTGGCATTCCAGTCGCCATCTGGGCATAGAGCGACAGGTTGAGCCATGTCCGCCGCATCGCGATTGCGACGGAGCCATCCGCAATTCGGCATTGCTCGCGACCGGCTTTTGCCGTTAGAGGCTTCTCCAGACTGAAAGTGCCGCATCCAACCCGGAAAGGGTCCAGACGCCGCCCATGCCCCATCTTCCCGAACATCTGCTCAACGGCTATCGCAATTTCATGAACGGCCGCTATCCGGCCGAAAGCGGGCGCTACCGCTCTCTGGCGCGCGAAGGCCAGGCGCCCGAGACGATGATCGTCGCCTGCTGCGATTCGCGCTCCGCCCCTGAGGCGATCTTCGATGCCGGCCCGGGCGAGTTGTTCGTGCTGCGCAATGTCGGCAATCTGGTGCCGCCCTATGCGCCGGACGGCGAATTCCATTCGACCTCCGCCGCGCTCGAATTCGCGGTGCAGAGCCTGAAGGTAAAGAACATCGTGGTGATGGGCCACGGCCGCTGCGGCGGTATCCGCGCGGCACTCGACCCGAATTCCGCGCCGCTCTCGCCAGGCGACTTCATCGGCAAGTGGATGAGCCTGATCGCGCCCGCCGCCGAGACCGTGTCGTCCAGCACCTTCATGACGGCGACCGAGCGCCAGACCGCCCTGGAGCGCATCTCGATCCGCTACTCGATCGCCAACTTGCGGACCTTCCCTTGCGTCTCCATCCTCGAAGGCAAGGGCAGGTTGTCGCTGCACGGCGCCTGGTTCGACATCTCGACAGGCGAGCTGTGGGTGATGAACAAGGAGACCGGCGATTTCGAGCGGCCGGATCTGGGGTGAGGCCCGCGATGCGGATCGTTTCCCAGGGAACCGCGATAGCCGCCGCGCTGTTCTTTTCGGTCCTCGCCGCCCGCGCCGATGACGGCGCGCTGATCGACCGCTGGTATTCGGCGCTGCTCGTCGCCGACCGGACGGAGCTCTCGGATTTGCTTGCCGACGACGTGCGCATCAAGCTCGACGACCTTGGCGTCGTGCAGACCAAGCAAGAGTTCATCGCCTCGATCGACGATTGGCAGGGCGCTGTCGCCGGCGCCGCGATCCGTCATCGCATCGAGAAGTCGGAAGCCGGCGTCACCACGGTGATCGCCTGCTACGACTTCCCCAACAACGACATGCTGATGCACGAGACCTTCTCCGTCGCCGGCAACCGCATCACCGCCAGCACGCAGGCGGCGATCGCCGAAAGCTGCGAGGCCTACTGACGGGCCCACCGCGCGGTTGCGCGCGACAAGCCCGCGCCCTACATCGGTCTCGCCACCCATTGCCACCAATCGAAAGTTCTTCCATGTCATCAGCCGTCGATCTCGCCGCCCATCCGCTGACCAAATGGCAAGGGCCGTTCGGCCTGCCAGATTTCACCCGCATCGGCGATGGCGATTTTGGCCCCGTCTTCGACGCGGCGCTGAAGGCGCATGAGGCCGAGATCGATGCGATCGCCGGCAACAGCGAGGCGTCGACGATCGAGAACACGCTGGCCGCGCTGGAACTCGCCGGCGAGGCGCTCGACCAGGTTTCGTCGATCTTCTGGTGTCGCGCCGGCGCGCACACCAATGAGGACATCCAGGCGCTGGAGCGCGACATCTCGCCGAAAATGTCCAGGCATTTCTCGGCCATCTCGATGAACGAGAACCTGTTTGCCCGCATCGACGACCTCTACCAGCGCCGCGAAAGCCTGAAGCTGGATGCAGAGACGCTGCGCGTGCTGGAAAAGACCTGGAAGGGTTTTGTCCGGTCCGGCGCCAAGCTCGACGCCGGCGGCAAGAAGCGGCTGGCCAGGATCAACGAAGAGCTGTCCTCGCTCGGCACCAGCTTCGGCCAGAACGTTCTGGCCGACGAGCGCGACTGGGCGCTGTTCCTCGACGCTGCCGATCTCGCCGGCCTGCCGGATTTCCTGAAAAGCGCCATGGCGGAAGCGGCCGAGATGCGCGGCCAGAAGGGCCGCTTCGCCGTGACGCTGTCACGCTCGATTTACGAGCCGTTCTCGACCTTCTCCGAGCGCCGCGACCTGCGCGAGATCGCCTTCCGCGCCTTCACCATGCGCGGCCAGAACGGCGGCGCCACCGACAACACCGAAGTGGTCCGCGACATGCTGAAACTGCGCGCCGAGAAGGCAAAACTGCTCGGCTACAACTCCTTCGCAGCGCTGAAGCTCGACGACACCATGGCCAAGACCCCGAAAGCCGTGCACGCGCTGCTCGACCCGGTATGGGAGAAGGCGCTGGAGAAGGCGGCGAGCGACCAAAAGGAATTGGAGCGGCTGGCGACAGAGGCCGGCAGCAACGAAAAGTTCGCCGCCTGGGACTGGCGCTTCTACCAGGAGAAGCTGCGCGCAGAGAAATTCGCCTTCGACGAGGCCGAGCTGAAGCCATACCTGCAGCTCGAGCGCGTCATCGACGCCTGCTTCGACGTCGCGACGCGCTTGTTCGGCATCAGCTTCGAGGAGAAGCAGGGCATCGCGGCCTGGCATCCCGACGCGCGCGTCTTTGTGGTCAAGAACGGCGACGGCAGCGAGCGCGGCCTGTTCCTCGCCGATTACTTCGCCCGGCCCTCCAAGCGCTCGGGCGCCTGGATGAGCGCGCTGAAATCCGGTTATAAGCTCGGGCACGGTTCCAGGCCCGTCATCTACAACATCATGAACTTCGCCAAGCCGCCGGCCGGCGAGGCCGCACTCCTGTCGGTCGATGAGGCGAAGACGCTGTTCCACGAATTCGGCCATGCGCTGCACGGCATCCTGACCGACGTCACCTGGCCGTCGGTCTCGGGCACGTCCGTGAGCCGAGATTTCGTCGAGTTGCCCTCGCAGCTCTACGAGCACTGGCTGACGGTGCCGGCGGTGCTCGAAAAGCACGCGCTGCACGTCAAGACCGGCAAGCCGATGCCGAAGGACCTGCTCGACAAGATGCTCGCCGCCCGCACCTTCGGCGCCGGCTTCGCCACAGTCGAGTTCACCGCCTCGGCGCTGATCGACATGGCCTACCATGCGCGCCCCGACGCGCCGCCAGAGCCGCTTCGTTTCGAAGCCGAAACGCTCGACCAGCTCGACATGCCCGACAGTATCGCCATGCGCCACCGTACCCCGCATTTCGGCCATGTCTTCGCTGGCGACGGCTATTCGGCCGGCTACTATTCCTACATGTGGTCCGAAGTGCTCGACGCCGACGCCTTTGCCGCCTTCGAGGAGACGGGCGATCCCTTCAACCCGGCATTGGCCGCGCGGCTGAAGCAAAACATCTACGCCGCCGGCGGCTCCAAGGATCCGGAAGAGCTCTACACGGCGTTCCGCGGCAAGATGCCGTCGCCAGAGGCGATGATGGTGAAGCGGGGATTGGTGTGATTGGCTAATCTCCCCCCTTGAGGGGGAGATGGCCGCAAAGCGGCCAGAGGGGGTCGGTTCGACTGGACGCGAGCTCCTGCGGCAGATGGAGGCTAGCGCTTCACGCGCGAGGACCCCCTCTGTCGCCTTTGGCGACATCTCCCCCTCAAGGGGGGAGATTAGAGCCACGGATCCGCCACCCTCGGCCACACCGGCCGCACCAGCTTGGTGTAATCCGTCACCGCCGGATTGCTCGGATACGAACTCGGCGCCGAGACATAGATGATCTCGGCGGCGATCGGCGCGAAGCCGGCATAGAAATGGTTGGTCGACTTGATCAGCAATATGTCCTTCGACAGCGGATCGACGCCGATGTTGGAAAAGATGTCCGGCTCGAAGGTCTGCGTGCGGTTGGTGTTGAGGATGACATCGACCTCGGTGCCTTCGACGCGCACCACCGCGGCCGACCCCAATGTCACCCGGCTCGGTCCGAAACTCTGCCAGCCTTCGCCGACCGCCTTCAGCACCTTGACCCGCGCATCGATCGGCTCGCCCGCCAGTGGCCCGGCCTTGCCGCCGAAGCGCAAATCGATGACGGCGCCCTCACCCGCTGCCTGACAGAACGTCACCGCGATCGGATCCCAGATCGTCGCCATGCCGACATTGCTGATGCCGCGCGCGAGCAGCTCGCGCAACACGACGGTGCCGTCGCCGGCAACCCCGCCACCGGGATTGTCCCAGATGTCGGCGATGACCACCGGTTTGTCCGGATTCGCCTTGCGCACGGCGAGCGCGCGCTCGATGCCGTCGGCCGTGTTCAGCATCGTCATGGCTGTCCTTTCGCGCATGGCGTAGAGTTCGCGCCCCAAGCTTTCCGCCAGTGCATCGCCCTTTTCCTTTTCGTTGTCGGTGACGACCAGGATGCGCGTGCCCATCTCCGGCACGTCTGCGGCCATGAAGCCATGGATGACCGAGACCGACAGCACGCCGTCCTTGCCGTGCAGCGCGTTGATTTTGTCGACGAAGGAGCGCATCGGCTCGCGGCTCGTCGGCAGCACTTGGATCATGCGGCAGTCGAAGGTCGAGATCACCGGCTTGATCTCGCCGCGCGCAGCGGCGAGACCGAGCTCGACGACATGCTCGCCGCGCTCGTAGAAATCGGTGTGCGGGAATTCAAGGAAGTAGGCCATGATGTCGGATGCCGCGACACGCTTCGGCGTCAAATGGCTGTGCGGATCGAACTCTGAGGCGATCACCACCTTCGGACCGACGATGGCGCGCACGCGTTCGAGCAGGTCGCCCTCGCAGTCGTCATAGCCTTGCGCCACCATCGCGCCATGCAGGCCGAGGATGACGGCATCGACCGGCAGCGCTTCCCTGAGCTGGCCGAGGATCTCGTCGCGCAGCGCCTCAAAGGCCTGCCGCTGCACCAGCCCGCCGGGCTCGGCCCAGGTGGCGGTGCCTTCGATGACGGTCAGGCCCTCGCCTGCCGCGCGCCGGCGCAGCGCCACGATCGGTGACGAGCACAGCGTCGGCGTTTCCGGATGCTTGCCCGGCCCGGCATAGAAGGCCATCTCGAACGAGGTCCGGTCGGTCGGCACCGGCGAGAAGGTGTTGGTTTCCGTCGCCAGCGAGGCGGTGAAGATGCGCATGAATGCTCCGTGTAGTCTTTGTCTTTCGCAATTCCGGGCGGAAAACCGCCGCACGCTTTTCCCGGAATTGCTGGAATTGCTATTTGACGGCTCCTAGCGCCAGGGCATCTGCGCCTCTAGCCAGAGGGTTCAGGATTGATGTGACTTTCCTACATTATCCCTGAATTCGCATCAATCAAACAGATCATTCTGTTGCTTAATTACATTTCCTTGAGTAGCGTTCCGTCGGAGGAGGAGCGCGCTGTGGTTTCGAAAGCCGAATTCGAGGGCAAGACGGCCGTGGTCACGGGTGCCGGCGGCGGCCTCGGCTCAGCGATCGTGGCGCTGCTCAACGAACGCGGCGCGCGCGTCGTCGGCTGCGATCAGTCGAACGAGGCGCTGGCCAGCCCGCATCTTGCCTCGCGCCATGTCTTCGACCTGCTCGACCGGGTCTCGATCGAGACAGCCATCGCAGCGATCCTCGACAGCGACGGCGTCCCCGACATCCTGATCAACAATGCCGGCTGGACCCGCGCCGAGACGCTTGGCGCGCTGACGGCGGACAGGATCGCGCATGAGCTCGATCTCAACCTGGCCGGCGTGATGATTTTTGCCGATCCTATTGCCAAGGCGATGGCCAAGCGCGGCGCGGGCAACGTTGTCTTCATCTCCTCGGTCAACGCGATTTCCCATTTCGGCAATCCCGCCTATGCCGCGGCCAAGGCGGGCATCAATGCCTATGCCAAGTCGATCGCCGTCGAGCTCGGCCGCAGCGGCGTGCGCGCCAATGTCGTCTGCCCCGGATCGATCCGCACCGCCGCCTGGGAGCATCGCCTGGCCAAGGACCCCGAAATCCTCGCCAAGCTCAAGCGGCTCTATCCGCTCGGCCGCATCGTCAATGCGTCGGAAGTGGCCGAAACGGTGGCCTTCCTTGCCTCCGACCGCGCATCCGGCGTAACAGGCGTGGTGATGCCGGTCGATGCGGGGCTCACCGCCGGCTGCCTGCCTTTCATCGACGACATATTGGGAGCGTGACCATGACCGATGTCCAGTTCCGCAACCTGTCGAAATCGTTCGGGCTTCACAGCATCCTCGTGGATATCGACCTCGAGATCAAAGCGGCGAGTTCGTCATGCTGGTCGGGCCGTCGGGGTGCGGCAAAGTCGACCCTGCTGCGCATGCTGGCCGGCCTGGAAACGATCAGCTCCGGCGATCTCGTGATCGGCGGCTTGCCGGTCACCGTCGAGCCGCGCAACACCCATCTGTTCGACAGGACGACGGGCCTGCCCCTATGAAGTCACCCCAGATGAAGACGCCGGCCGACATCGTCACGCGGCTGCAATTGAT
>NZ_RZOI01000274.1:0-7183 GCF_004022645.1 Mesorhizobium sp. M4A.F.Ca.ET.020.02.1.1
GGTACCCGCCGCAGGCCATCATGACCGGCACGCCCGGCGGCCAGGACTGGGGCATCATCCTGATGCTCTCCTCACTTATCCTGTTCATCATCGGCTTCACCATGGGCGGCCTGAACTATGTCGTGACCGTGCTGCAGGCGCGCACCCGCGGCATGACGATGATGCGGCTGCCGCTCACCGTCTGGGGCATCTTCACCGCCACCGTGATGGCGCTGCTCGCCTTTCCCGCGCTTTTCGTCGCTTGCGTGATGATGCTGCTCGACCGCGTGCTCGGCACCTCCTTCTTCATGCCGGCGATCGTCGAGATGGGCGAACAACTGCAGCACAATGGCGGCAGCCCGATCCTGTTCCAGCATCTGTTCTGGTTCTTCGGCCACCCCGAGGTTTACATCGTCGCGCTGCCGGCCTTCGGCATCGTCTCCGACCTCATCAGCACCCATGCGCGCAAGAACATTTTTGGCTACCGGATGATGGTCTGGGCCATCGTCGGCATCGGTGCGCTGAGCTTTGTGGTCTGGGCGCACCACATGTATGTCAGCGGCATGCACCCCTATTTCGGTTTCTTCTTCGCCACCACCACGCTGATCATCGCCGTTCCGACCGCCATCAAGGTCTATAACTGGGTGCTGACGCTGTGGCGCGGCGACATCCATCTCACCATACCGATGCTGTTCGCGCTCGCCTTCATCGTCACCTTCGTCAATGGCGGGCTGACCGGGCTGTTCCTCGGCAATGTCGTCGTCGACGTACCGCTGTCGGACACGATGTTCGTCGTCGCCCATTTCCACATGGTCATGGGCGTCGCGCCGATCCTAGTGATCCTGGGCGCGATCTACCATTGGTACCCGAAAGTCACCGGCCGCATGCTCGACGAGACACTCGGCCGCTTCCATTTCTGGGTGACCTTCCTTGGCGCCTATCTGATCTTTTTCCCCATGCACTATCTTGGCCTGATCGGCATTCCGCGGCGCTACGCGGAGCTGACCGATATGACGATAATGACGGAGTCGGCCCATCATCTGAACTCGTTCATCTCGATCATGGCCTTCATAGTCGGCTTCGCCCAGATGGTGTTCCTGTTCAACCTGATCTGGAGCATCCGCAATGGCCGCGAGGCCGGCGGCAATCCTTGGCGGGCGACGACGCTGGAATGGCAGACGCCGGAGACCCCGCCGACCCATGGCAATTTCGGCAAGGAGCTGCCGATTGTCTATCGCTGGGCCTATGACTACAGCGTGCCGGGCGCCAAGGAGGACTTCATTCCGCAGAACGTGCCGGGCAATTTCGGCCTCTCCAAGGAGCCGGCATGAGCGTCATCCTGGTCTTCCTGGCTGTGATCGCCGGTTTCGCCGGCTGGTGGCTCTCGCACCAGCGGCTGACGGCGAAACCATGGTTGGAACAAGGCCTGGCAGGGGATTTCGTCGACCTCGACCGGTCGGCCCTGCCCACCGCCAAGATCGGCCTCGGCGTCTTCCTCGCCGTCGTCGGCTGCCTGTTCTCGCTGTTCACCAGCGCCTATTTCATGCGCATGGGCCTGTCGGATTGGCGGCCGCTGCCACTGCCGCGCCTCCTCTGGCTGAACACCGGCGTGCTGGTGCTGAGCAGCATCGCGCTGCAATGCGCCGTCGCCGCCGCGCGCAAATGCCAGGTCGACAATGTCCGGCTGGGTCTTGTCACGGCCGGGGTAACAGCGCTTGGCTTCCTCATCGGGCAGCTCGTGGCGTGGCGGCAACTGACCGAGGATGGCTATCTTCTCGCCGCCAACCCGGCCAACAGCTTTTTCTATCTGATCACCGGCATGCACGGCCTGCACATACTGGGGGGTCTGATCGGCCTTGGCAGGACGAGCGCTAGCGCCTGGAACGGCGCTCGGCCGGAGCGGCTGCGCCTCGGCGTCGAGCTCTGCGCCATGTACTGGCATTTCCTGCTTTTCGTCTGGCTCTGCATCTTCGCCCTTCTGGCCGGCTGGGCCGCGACGTTCATCGACATTTGCCGGCAGCTGCTGACCTAGGAGGCAGGCGATGGCTGAGACGACACTGGTGCATAGCGGCCAAACGGAGCCAAGGCCTTCCGGCTGGCAAGGCATTGCCGCTGACTGGGCCTCGGACCAGCGCGCGTTCAAGAACGTGTCCTGGGGCAAGGCCATGATGTGGATCTTCCTGCTCAGCGACACCTTCATCTTCGGCTGCTTCCTGCTCTCCTACATGACGGCGCGCATGTCGACGCGCGTGCCATGGCCCAATCCGAGCGAGGTCTTCGCGCTGCGCATCGGCGGCCAGGAGATTCCGCTGATCCTGATCGCCATCATGACCTTCGTACTGATCTCGAGCAGCGGCACGATGGCCATGGCGGTCAATTTCGGCTACCGCCGCGACCGCCGCAAGACCGCGATCCTGATGCTGTTGACCGCCGCGCTTGGCGCCACCTTCGTCGGCATGCAGGCCTTCGAGTGGACCAAGCTGATCACCGAAGGGGTACGGCCCTGGGGCAATCCCTGGGGCGCCGCGCAATTCGGCTCCTCGTTCTTCATGATCACCGGCTTCCACGGCACCCACGTCACGATCGGCGTGATCTTCCTGATCATCACGGCGCGCAAGGTCTGGCGCGGCGACTACGACATCGGGCGGCCCGGCTTCTTCACAAGCCGCAGGGGCCGCTACGAGAATGTCGAGATCATGGGCCTCTACTGGCACTTCGTCGACCTGGTCTGGGTGTTCATTTTCGCCTTCTTCTATCTTTGGTGAGAAGCAGGCTTTGTTGAGAGGAAGCTATGGCTGAAGCAACCGCAAACGGTCTCGGGCAACACGCACTGCACGCCGACCACGCGCATGACGCTGCGACGGTCGCCGTGGCCGAGGCGCATCAGGAGCATCCGATCAAGCTCTACCTGGTGGTCTGGGTGTGGCTGTTCATCCTCAGCACCTGCTCCTACTTGGTCGACTATTTCGGGCTGCACGGCTATCTCAGATGGTCGCTGATCCTGATCTTCATGATGCTCAAGGCCGGGCTGATCGTCGCCGTCTTCATGCACATGGCCTGGGAAAGGCTGGCGCTCGCCTATGCGATCATCCTGCCGCCGATATTGGTGCTGGTGTTCACGATGATGATGGTCTTCGAGTCCGACTACACGCTTTTCACCCGTGTAACGTTTTTCGGTGCCGGACCCTGACGCACAGCCGGAGTTGCTGGACGGTCGCCTCGCCTTGAAACAATGGATGGCTGAGCCATCTTTGTCGGTATCGGAGACGGTCGAAGACAGCCGTCGTTCCAATTGCATCACAACCTGAAGCAAGGGGAGCCAAAATGACGATCGCGAACAAACTGAAGCATTTCATCGACGGCAAGGGCGTTTCCTATGACACCGTCGAACATCACCGCACGTCCACCAGCCGGCAGTCCGCCATCGCCGCGCATGTGCCCGGCAGCATCATGGCCAAATCGGTGGTCGTCCACCACGAGCTCGGTTATGCGCTGGCCGTGGTCCCGAGCACGCACAGGATCGAGCTCGGCACGTTGCAAAGCATCATGGATAAGCGTCTCGGGCTTGCTTCCGAGGACGAGGTGGTCTCGCTCTTCGGCGATTGCGACATCGGCGCGGTGCCACCGATCGGAGCCGCCTATGACGTGCCGGTGATCCTCGACGAAAGCCTTGGCAACGCCGACGACATCTATTTCGAAGGCGGCGACCACAGGACGCTCGTTCATGTCAGCGGCAAGGACTTTCGTAACCTGACAACGGATGCGCGCCAGGCCCGCTTCAGCCATCCGGCCTACTGAAGCTAGCTAAATGCATGTCACCCAAAAGTGTGCAGCGGTTTTGGGACAACGACATGCACAAAGACAAAAGCTTAAAGCGCGTCGCCTGAATCCGTTCAGACGCGACGCGCTTTAAGCCGCGCCGAAACGGCGCGGCCCCAAATCTCAACCTGCCGGTTTGACCGAAGGTGGCGGTTCCACGACCTTGCGATAGACGTGCCAGGTGGCGTGGCCGAGAATCGGCAGCACCACCGCCAGGCCGGCGAAGACCGGGATCGATCCGATGATCAGCGCAACGGCGACGATCAACCCCCAGACCGCCATCACGATCGGGTTCGCCATCACCACGCGCACCGAGGTGTGGATCGCCTCGTACGCGCCGACATCACGATCGAGCAGCAGCGGGAAGGCGACGACCGTGGTGCACAGCACCACCACGGCAAAGACGAAGCCGATGGCATGGCCGAGCACGATCAGCGTCCAGCCGCGCCCGGTGGCGAATATTTCGTTGATGAAGCCGGACAGCGATGCCGGCGGCGTCGGGCCGAAGAGATGCACGTAGAATGCCTGGGCGGTCAGAAGCCAGGCGATGAAGATCGCAAACAGCATGATTCCGACCGCCGCGATCGACGGCAAGGCGGGCGAGTTCTTGACCTCGAAGGCATGGCTCCAGGAGGCATCGAGACCGGCCTCCCGCCGGCGGCTGATTTCGTAGAGGCCGATCGCGGCGAACGGGCCGAGCAGCGCGAAGCCGGAGACCAGCGGAAACAGCAACGGCAACGCGTTGGCGCCCGATGTCCAGGCGGCGAGAACCACGCCGACCAGCGGATAGATCAGGCAGAGAAACACGATATGCGAGGGCTTGACCATAAAATCGTCGACGCCGCGTCTGAGCGCGTCGAAAAGATCGGAAACGCCGATTTTTCGAATTCTCGTATGCTCCAGCGTTTCGCTGGCACCTGCAATAACGTGAAAGCTCGCCATGACCATTCCTCCAGATCAGGTCCGGCGCGGTCGCGGTTTCATGGTGCTATCGTTCTGCGTGATTGGTCACGCAAACCGCAACCTGCACCACAAACACCATACACTTTTGCGCGGGACTTGTCGCCCTTTGTCGGCAAGGGATCCGGGTGGGCCCAAGCACAGGCTGGCTCGAAGATCCTTTTTTCGCTATTCTCCTGCAGGTCGAAGGTGAAGGTCATGGACACTCGGACGCTTCTCATACTCGGCCTTGGGATACTCATTCTGCTGCTGCTCGGATTCTTTGCGCTGCCGGCGTGATGGCTTTGGAAGCAAGGTTCTAGGCGGCCCGCGGGCTGCGGCTGCGAACCTGGCTCATGCCCATCGGGATCAGAGTGAGGCGACCACGCGCGAAACGATCCTGTCGCAGAGCAGCGTGGCGAAAATCGCGAAGAGATAAGCGATCGAAAAAGCAAACAGCGCCTTTGCCGGCGTCATCTCATTGTCGCGAGCGGCCAGCACCTTCCAGGCACGCCAGATGAAACCGATACCCAGCGCCGCTGCGACGACCCCGTAGAATCCGCTGGCGAATCCGAAAGGCCAGGGCAGCACCCCGATCGGCGCCAGGATGAGCGCGTAGGCGAAGATCTGTCTGCGCGTTGAAGCCTCGCCCGCCACGTTCGGCATCATCGGAATACCGGCGGCGGCGTAGTCGCCGACCTTGAACAAGGCCAGCGCCCAGAAATGCGGCGGCGTCCACAGGAAGATGATCAGGAACAGGATGAGGCTTTCGACACCGACGGCACCGGTGGCGGCCGCCCAGCCGATGACCGGAGGAAGCGCGCCCGCCGCACCGCCGATGACGATGTTCTGCGGCGTCGAACGCTTCAGCCACATCGTGTAGATCACGACGTAAAAGAAGATGGTGAAGGCAAGCAGCGACGCCGCGAGCCAGCCAACCAGCACGCCCAGCGTCATCACTGAGAGCGCCGAAAGCACCAGGCCAAAGCCGAGCGCTTCGCCCGGCGTGACGCGGCCCGAAGGCACCGGCCGCTTCGACGTACGCGTCATCAACGCATCGATATCGGCGTCGTACCACATGTTGAGCGCACCGGCCGCACCTGCCCCGATGGCGATCGCCGCGATCGCGATCACGGCGATGACCGGGTTCATCACGCCGGGCGCCACCATCAAGCCGACGAAAGCAGTGAAGACGGCAAGCGCCATGACGCGCGGTTTGAGCAGCGCGAAGAAATCGGCGGCCGTCGCTTCCGAGAGGCGAATGCCGTTGTCCTCGAGGCGGCTTTCCCTAGTCGACATTGCAGGCGACCACCGATGGAGGCAGGAAGAATGACTATTGCGAGAACTGCTTGAGATAGGCGATGACGTTGGCCACGTCCTGGTCGTTCTTGAGACCGGCAAACGCCATCTTGGTCCCTTTGACCATGGCCTTGGGATCGTGAAGATAGGTCGTCAGCGTCGGGTCGTCCCATTTGACGCCGGACTTGCCGGCATCGATCATCGCCTGGGAGTATGCGAAATCAGGGTGCGTGCCCGCCGTGCGGCCAATAACGCCATGCAATGAAGGGCCGATCTTGTTCTTGTCCTCGTCCGCGATGTGGCAGACCTTGCATTTGACGAAAACCTTCTCACCCGCCGCGGCGTCCTGCGCCTGCGAGGGATGGGCGGTGAAGGCTGTTACGGACACGGCTGCAATAAATGCGATGGCGCGCATATGGCACTTCCTCCCTGGTCGTCATCCTGCCTTGGACGATTCACGCAGCCGATCACGTCGGCTTGCGCCCTTTGATGGCAAGTACGGAATATCCGCACTGCCGCAGTGGAATTGCGGCACCTACATACCACGGATTCCGAACGGCGGATAGAAAAAGCCAGAGATTGCGATGGTTTAGGACGCGCTCAGGGTGGATCGGTGTTGCAAGCCCCGGCGATCCTGTCGACCGCCTCGCCAAGTCCGGAAAGGTCGAAATCCGCCTCGCCGCGTCCCGCCAGCAGGCCGAAGCGCCAGGAAAGCAGAAGCCGGCTCGCCGGCACCAGCCGCTTGATGCCATCGGCGCCATCCCTGACCAGCACCTTGCCGCGCGTACCGACGGACCAGCTCTCATCGAATTTGCGGTCGCCGTCGACAGTAACCGACATGGTGATCTTGCGGCTGGCGGACACGGCATCGTTGAGCTGCACCCATTCGCTCCAGTGCGGCTCGCCACCCGGCTGGCAGGCGATGGTCAGCACCGGACTGTAGCCCAGCGCGCCGCCACCGGTGAGAAGCTTGTTGTCGGCATAAAGCGAGGCGGTGACCAGACCGTCATTGCTGGTATCGAAACGCCAATTGTCGAGAGCGGCATCGGCCTCGGCCACGCCGCAGGCAGAGATGAAAGCGAGCGCCGCCGCCACCACGCCGCCCTTTTCGACGAACCGCCTCAACGATGCCTCCAACGCCCTCTGT
>NZ_RZOI01000275.1:0-7115 GCF_004022645.1 Mesorhizobium sp. M4A.F.Ca.ET.020.02.1.1
ATCACCTGCCCGGTGCGCGACGAGACGAAGCCGATCATCACATGGCCGGCCAGCTCCGACTATGTCGAGCGCCACGGCCTGCCGCGTGACCTGGACGAGCTGGCCGGCCATGTGATGATCGGCTTCGTCTCGTCGCGCACCGGGCAGGTGATGCCGCTGGAATTCACCGTCGACGGCAAGGTGCACGAGATCGTCCTGCCGTCGCGGGTCACGATTTCCAACTCCGACACGGCCGCCACGCTGGTGCTCCAGGGTTTCGGCCTCTACCAGGCGCCGCGCCGCCGTTTTGCCGCTGACATCGAGGCCGGTCGGCTAGTCGAGGTGCTTCCGGACAATCCGCCCACGCCGACGCCGATCTCGGTCCTTTATCCGCGCAGCCGCCAGCTGTCGCCAAGGGTGCGGGTTTTCGTCGACTGGCTGGTGGAGATTCTGGGGCCGAAGCTGGACGCCTGATCGCTCAAAGAAACAACCGCAACTGCGTGTGAATGATCGACCGGTAGTCATCGATCGTCCGCCGGCTCTCGGCCTCGTCCTGCGTCAGCGCCAGCCGCACCACGCCGCCGGCAAGCTGGAAGATGAGAAAGACCACGCGTCCGAACGCACCGCGCCGCTCCGGCTCAAGCATCGGACCGACATGGTCGCAGAACATTTTCGCCTGCTGCCTGGTCTCGGCGATGTCGAGGTTCTGCAGTGCCTTGTCGGCCTGGATCGCGTTCTGCAGGTCCTGGATGGCTGGATCCGCCGCCACGCGGTTGTAGTAGTCGTCGAGCAGTCGATCCGCGGCCGACGTCACATCGTCCACCCCGCGGATCCCGGCGATGATGGCGCCGAAGCGCGCGCGACTCTCCTCCGCGAAGCGCTCGTAGAGCATCGCCAGGATCGCCGATTTGTTGGGGAAATAGTGATAGACGGTGGCGATCGGTCCGCCGGCCAGCGCACCCACTTCCTTCATCGTGACGGCATCGATGCCTTTCTCGCCAATCAGTCGCATGGTCGTCGAAAGGATCGCGTCGATGCGCTCGCGGCTGCGCTCCTGCTTTGGCCTGCGCCTGGGCTCCGTCGCCAATCGCCTTGCTTCGCTCATTGCGCCCGATCTCTCGCGAGAGGTCCAAAATTCCGGTTGACAAGAAACATGATTAACTATCAGTTTCCAGAAATGCTGACAGATTGTCAGTTTTTTGGCGATGCGGCAAGGACGTTGAGGAGGCGCCTTTGGTTACACAAGCCGGCGAGACGGACGGCGGCGACTGGCTGGTCGGCAATCCGAGCGGCCTGCAGCTCGCTTCGGCGCTGTGGATCGGCTCGGTCGGCCTGCTGATCCTCGGGCTTCAGCCGGTGCTGCTCGGCGCGCTCTACACCGAAGGCCATGTCACCGGCGACGAGTTGGCGCTGGTCGCCACCGCCGAGATGATCGCCATCGCCATCGGCTCGGGCGTCGTGGCCATGGCCCTGTCCGCCCGCAACATGCGCTGGAAGAGCGCCATCCTGCTGCTCCTGCTGGCGGCGGCCAACTGGTGGACGGCCCATGCCGCCGGCGCCAACGCGCTGATCGGCGCGCGCAGCCTGGCCGGGCTTGCCGAGGGCGGGCTGGTCGCCATCGCCACCGAGCTGATTGCGCGCTCGCGCCGGGCCGAGCGCATCGGCGGCTATTTCGTCACCGTGCAGACCTTGGCGCAATGCGCGCTGGCGCTGACCTTGGCGCTCTATGTCGTCCCGGTCGCCGGCGCGTCCGGCGGCTTCCTCGCCCTCGGCGTGGTCTGCCTCGCCTCGCTGGCGGTCGCCTGGATCGTGCCGGACGACTATGCCGACCTGCCGAAGGAAGAGCATTTCGCCAATGTGCTGACGCCCGGATCGATCGCCGCGCTGCTCTCGATCTTCTGCTACTTCATGTTCTTCGGCGCGATCTGGGCCTTCCTCGAGCCGCTCGGGGCGCAGTTCGGCATCGATGGCCGCACCGTCGGCCTGATGGTGTCGGCAAGCCTCGCCGCGCAGGTGGTTGGCGCCATGACCGCGACCGCCATCGAGGCGCGCATCGACTATCGCCTGGCGATCACCGCCGTCGGCGCCGTCGCCCTTGTCTGCTCGCTGATTTTCGCCAGCGGACCTGGCCCGACGATATTCTGGGTCGCCGCCTTGGTGATGGGCTTCATCCTGCTGTTCATCGTTCCCTACCAGATCCGCCTGGCGATCACCGCCGACGAGACCCGCACCGCGGTGCTTCTGGTGCCGGCGGCCCAGCTCTTCGGCCTGGCGATCGGGCCGATTGCCGCCTCGCTGCTGATCGACAAGGATTTCCGGCCGGTGCCGGAATTCGCCGCCGCCAGCGCCGCCGCCAGCGTCGCGCTGCTCGGCCTGTTCATCCTCGTGACGCGGCATCGCCGCGCCATTGCCTGAGCGGAGAAGCGCGATGCAGAAAGCCTGGAGCAACTGGTCGGGCCTGGTGCAGGCCGCACCCAAGCTTATCGCCACTCCGTCAGATGCCGGCGAGCTTGCCGATCTGGTGCGCTCGGCGCCCGGTCCGCTCCGCGTCGCCGGCGCTGGCCATTCCTTCACGCCACTGGTGCGGTCGGATGGCACCATCGTCTCGCTGGAGAAGATCGAGGGGCTGGTCTCGCATGACACCGCGGCCAATCGGGCGCGGCTGCGGGCTGGCACTCGGCTTGGGCCTCTGATGCACATCCTGCAGGGCATCGGCCAGGCCCTGCCCAACATGGGCGACATCGACAAGCAGGCGATCGGCGGCGCGCTGGGCACCGCCACGCATGGCTCGGGCCCGAAGCTCGGCGCCTATCACACGCAGTTGGAGACGGTGCAACTCGTCGACGGGACAGGGAAACTGCGCGAATACAGCCGGGCAGGGGACCAGGACATGATCCACGCCACCGGCGTCGCGCTCGGCGCCTTCGGCATCCTCACCGAAGTGACGATGAAGAATATCGCGGCCTACCGCCTGCGCCGCCGCAAATGGGTGCTGCCGATCGGCGACATGCTGCGCGATTTCGAGACGATGTTGGCCGCGCACCGTTCGGCCGAATTCTACTACATCCCGTTTTCCGGCTATGCGCAGTTCATCGCCAGCGACCTGAGCGATGCGCAGCCGACGCAACGGCCGACCGAGGACGACGAGAAGGGTTTGGCGACACTGCGCAAGCTGCGCACCGTGCTGCGCTGGCTGCCGTCGCTGCGCCGCGCGCTGATCAAGGGCGCCGTCAAGAAGGTGCCGGCCGAGGATTATGTGCAGGACTGGCTCAACGTCTATGTCAGCGACCGGCGCACCAAATTCAACGAGATGGAGTACCACCTGCCTTTCGAGGAGGGGCCGAAGGCGCTGGCCGAGATCATCGCGCTGACCGAGAAGCACTTTCCGGAAGTCTTCTTCCCGATGGAGGTGCGTTCGGTGGCGCCGGACGAATTCTGGCTTTCGCCCTTCCACAAAAGGCTCACCTGCTCGATCGCCATCCACCACGATGCGGCCAACGGTCCCGAGCCCTTCATGCGGGCGGCCGAGCCGATCTTCCGCAAGTATGGCGGCAGGCCGCATTGGGGCAAGATGCACAGCCTGAAGGCCGCGGATTTCAAGAAACTCTATCCGCGCTGGGATGACGCCATGGCGGTGCGGCGCGATATCGATCCCGAAAACCGCTTCGTGTCGCCCTACATGGCCAGCCTGTTCGGCATCGACACATGAGCGCCTATTTCGCCGATCTCTCCGAGGCGCTGAGGCAAGCCGGCATCTTCCAGCCCGCGCTCGTGCTCGACCGCGACCGGCTCGACCGCAACATCGCGCTGGTGAAGGACAGACTGGCGCCGGGCCTCGCCGTGCGGCTGGTCGACAAGTCGCTCGCCTCCATGCCGCTGCTCCAGCATATTGCCGGCGCGCTCGGCTCCAGCCGTTTCATGACTTTCCATCCGCCGATTACGCAGGCCGTGCTCGACGCCTTTCCCGAGGCGGATCTGCTTTACGGCAAGCCGATGCCGGTCGGCGCGGCGAGAGCCGCGCTCACCAAGGGCGGCGCCGGCTGGTCGCGCGTCTGCTGGCTGATCGACACCGACCAGCGGCTGGCCGAGTATGGCGCGCTGGCGGCCGAACTTGGCACCGAACTGCGCTTTGCCTTCGAGGTCGATGTCGGGCTGCATCGCGGCGGCTTCGCCAGCCCCGAAGACATAAAGGCGCTGACCATCCCGAACGGCCTGCGCTGCGAAGGTATCATGGCCTACGAGGCGCATGCGCCGGAGATTCCCGGCCTGTTCGGCGGCCAGGCCGGCGCGCTGGGGAAAGCCCAGGCGCTGGCCGAGGAATTCGCCGACAGCCTCGGCGAGGACCAGCGCCGCATCCTGAACATAGGCGGCTCGAAGACGGCGTTGCTGCACCATGGCGGGGTCGCCAACGAAGTCTCGATCGGCTCCGCTTTCGTGCTGCCCAGCGATTTCGACGTCCCCGGCCTGGATGGCCTCCAGCCTGCAGCCTTCATCGCGACGCCGATCCTGAAGGTGGTGGAGCCGGTGCTGCCGGGGCCGGCCTCGGTGTCCCGCATGCTCACGGCGCTTGGCCTGTTCCCGCGCAAGGGCTGCTATCTCTACGGCGGCAAGTGGATGGCCGGGCCGGTGTTCCCGGAGGGCATGAAGGTAAACAGCCTGATGGGCCTGTCCTCCAACCAGCAGTTCATGGCCCTGCCGGCCGGAGCCGACGTAAAGCCCGGCGACTGCGCCTTCCTGCGTCCGACGCAGAGCGAGGCCGTGCTGCAGCATTTCGGCTCGATCGCGGTGTTTTCGGCCGGACATATTGTCGAGCGCTGGCCGGCGTTGCCGATGGGGTGAGGTGCGAAGCGCTCGCCATTGGCGCAGGCCTCCGCGACATCGTCATCCTAGGGTCTGCGCTGCGTCGCTCCGCTCCTTGCTTCGCCGTAGGATGACGAACGCGTATCACGCCTCGACCTGCAAGCATTTACTTGACTCAGTCAACTAAATGCCCGATCTTCTCCCTGACAGGAGAAGCGCCATGACCATCCACGATCACCCCGGCAAGGAACGCACCGACGCGGTGCGCGCCTTCAACCGCTTCTACACCCGACAGATCGGCCTGCTTGACGAAGGCCTGCTGAAGAGCCCGTTCTCGCTGACCGAGGCGCGGGTGCTTTATGAACTCGCCCATCACGATGGCCTCGTCGCCAGCGACCTTGTTCGCGACCTCGGCCTCGACGCCGGCTATGTCAGCCGTCTCCTGAAGAAATTCGAGGAACGCGGTCTCGTCGAGCGCGCCGCTACCGAAGCCGACGCCCGGCGCTCATCGATCGCGCTGACACAGGTGGGGAGGGATGCTTTCGCGCCGCTCAACAAAGACTCGCATGCGCAGGTCCAGGCCTTGCTCGACAAGCTCCCGCCGGCCGAGCAGGACAGGCTGGTCAAGGCGATGGGCACCGTGCAGCGTCTGCTCGGCGATCAGCCGGAACCCAGGGTTCCGTATGTATTGCGGCCCTTGCAGGTCGGCGACATCGGCTGGGTCACGCGGCGCCAGGGCCTCATCTATGCGCAGGACTATGGCTGGGACGAAACCTATGAGGCGCTGGTCGCCGAGATCCTGGCTGAGTTCGTCAGGAAGTTCGACCCGAAATGGGAGCGTGCCTGGATCGCCGAGCGGGAAGGAGAGGTCGTCGGCTCGGTCTTCCTCGTGCGCAAGTCGGACGCTGTGGCGAAACTGCGCCTGCTCTATGTCGAGCCGTCCGCGCGCGGCCTTGGTATCGGCAAGCGGCTGGTCGATGAATGCATCGGCTTTGCCCGCGCCAAAGGCTACAGGACGCTGACGCTGTGGACCAACGACATCCTCGTCTCGGCCCGCCGCATCTATCAGGCGGCGGGCTTCGAACTGGCGAAAGAAGAGCGCCACCATTCCTTCGGCAAGGATCTGGTCGGCCAGACCTGGAATTTGGCGCTCTAACCCTTCACCGGTATCCAGATCTCCAGGCCGCCATTGCCGCTGCGCGGATCGAATTCGGGGCCGTAGCGCTCGAACTCCGGCGCGTCGGCGACCTCGTGGCCCGAGGCCGGCAACCATTTGTTCCAGATCGTGTTGACCGTGCGGCGGATGGTCGAGATGTGCTCGCGATGGGCAAAGACGGCGTATTTCTGCGCCGGCACGCGCACGCGAAAGAACTCCTTAGGCAGCTC
The DNA here is from genome assembly GCF_004022645.1 of Mesorhizobium sp. M4A.F.Ca.ET.020.02.1.1. NCBI lineage: Bacteria > Pseudomonadati > Pseudomonadota > Alphaproteobacteria > Hyphomicrobiales > Phyllobacteriaceae > Mesorhizobium > Mesorhizobium sp. M4A.F.Ca.ET.020.02.1.1. The sequence goes on from NZ_RZOI01000275.1 coordinate 6,166, forward strand.
CGAAAAGTCAGCGACCTCGACGCCGGCGACATAATCGAAATTGCCGGCGTCGTCGCCGTTGACGCAGACGCCGTAGGCGACGTCGCCGGTCTCGCCGGGGATGTTGCCGATATAGGGTCCGAAACGCTGCCACAGCATCGGAATGCCGGCGCTTGTCTCGCAGCTGTAGCGTACGCCGAGCCCGGCGATGAGGAAGGGGCGGCTGGTCTCGAAGCGCGGCGGTTCGAGATTGCTGAGAAACGACTGGTCCATCAGGATCGGCTCCACGAGGTCTAGGGTGTTGGTCGAGCCTTGCGCGCGCACCAGTTCCGGCGTGGTGCCGAACTGGTCGCGGAAGGCGCGGGTGAAAGCCTCATGCGAGCCGTAGCCAGCTTCGAGCGCGACCGAAAGAATATCGGGCGCGCCGCCGGCAAGCTTGCGCGCCGCCTCGCTCAGGCGGCGCGCGCGCATGTAGCCCATCACCGAGCGCCCGGTGGCGGCGCCGAACGCGCGCGTCACATGGAAACGCGACACGCCGCTGCTTTGCGCGACATCGTCAAGCGAAATCGCGTCCGGCAGATGGCTTTCGACAAACCACAGCGCTTTCTCGGTCGGGTGCATGGTTCCTCGCATTTGGCCGGCCGACGATAATGCCCGCGCGGACAGTCAGTTTGATCCAAATTGCGCACTGCGCAATAATGCGTCGGTCATGCCCCGTCGATGTGGGAATCGAAGCGGCATGATCCAGTGTCCGGGGAAGGGGCGTCCCGATGACCACGGCGGCTGCCGATCAGGTATACCGGTTTGGCGGGTTCACGCTCGACCTCGCCATGGGCACGTTGCGCGGCGTCAACGAGCCGCTGTTCCTGCGCCCGAAGGCCTACGCCCTGCTTTCGCATCTTGCCCGAAACATGGGCCGTGTCGTGCCGAAAGCGGAGTTGATGGACGTTGTCTGGCCGGGCGTCTACGTC
>NZ_RZOI01000276.1:0-7112 GCF_004022645.1 Mesorhizobium sp. M4A.F.Ca.ET.020.02.1.1
TTGCGGGCGCCTATGATGAGGTCTTCGTCGCCTTTGAACATGATGGCCAGTGCAAAGGCGCCAGAGAGCCGCTTCAGCGCCTGGTGCGCGGCCTCGACGGGCTTCAGCCCTTTGGCGAGTTCGCGGGCTACCAGATGCGCGACGACCTCGGTGTCTGTCTGCGAGGAAAAGCTGTAGCCGTCGCGGGTCAGCTCGTCGCGCAGTTCGGCGAAATTCTCGATGATGCCGTTGTGGACGATGGCGACGCCGTCGGAAAAATGCGGATGCGCATTGGTCTCGTTCGGCACGCCATGGGTGGCCCAGCGCGTGTGGCCGATGCCGATCGTGCCGTCGAGCGGCTCTTCCTTCAGCCGGCGTTCGAGGTTGATTAGCTTGCCTTCGGCGCGGCGGCGGCCGAGCTCGCCATTTTCGATGGTGGCGACGCCGGCCGAGTCATAGCCGCGATATTCCAGCCGCTTCAACGCGTCGACGATGAGCGGCGCGACCTGCGAATGGCCGACAATTCCGACGATGCCGCACATGGCCGTTACCCCCGATTCCCTGCAGAAACCCAGCGCTATCTAGGGATTGCGGGCCTGCCGTGAAAGTCACTTTGCGTTTCGTTCCGTGTCAGCGGAACGGGTCTTGCTCGCAATGCACCCTGACATACCGCTGTTGCAATCCGATTACTGCAATCGTTCGGTTTTTCAAGCGCTTGGTTCTCGTTTCAGAAATATCTGGCTAAAGTCTGGCCATGGGCGAAGCCAAACCCACGGTGACACTCTGGCGTCCTGTCGGATCACAAGAGCTGAAGCTGATCGAGGCATCGGGCATGCGGGCGTTTCCGCCACGGCTGCCCGAACAGCCGATTTTCTATCCGGTCCTGTCCGAAGCCTACGCCGTGCAGATCGCACGCGACTGGAACGTACCCGCAAGCGGCTCGGGTTTCGTCACCCGGTTTGACGTGTTGAAGAGTTTTCTCAACCGGTACCGGGTCGAGCATGCCGGCAGCAAGGCGCATCTGGAATACTGGATCCCTACCGAAGACCTGCCTGAATTCAACAAGTCGATCGTCGGCAGGATCGAAGTGACCGCCGCTTTCGGCAAGGAAAGCGAGCTCGCCGGCTGACCGCTAGTGGTCGGCGCCGGCTTTCTTTTTCGCTGCCGCCGAGGCAAAGCGCTCGCGTATTTCCTTGCCCTTGCCGGGAATGGTCTTCTGGCGGGCGCGACCGAAGGCCAATGCATCGTCGGGCACGCTTTCGGTGATCACGCTGCCCGAGGCGATATAGCCGCCATTGCCGATCGAGACAGGCGCGACCAGCGAGGAGTTGGAGCCGATGAAGGCGCCCTCGCCGATATCGGTGAAGAATTTCGAATAGCCGTCATAGTTGCAGGTGATGGTGCCGGCGCCGATGTTGGCCCCGGCGCCGATCCGCGCATCGCCAATATAGGTCAGGTGGTTGACCTTGGCGCCCTCCTCGATCGTCGCCTGCTTGACTTCGCAGAAATTGCCCACCTTGGCCTTCTGCTTGAGGTCGGCACCCGGCCGCAGCCGCGCGAACGGACCGACATCGCAATTGGCGGCGATCGTTGCCCCCTCTATGTGGCTGAAGGCGTGGATCCTGGCGCCCGTGGCGATCCTGACGCCCGGGCCGAACCAGACATTGGGCTCGACCACTGCGTCGGCGCCGATTTCGGTGTCGTGCGAGAAATATACGGTTTCGGGCGCGATCAGCGTCACGCCGGACAGCATCGCCTCGCGCCGCCGGCGCGCCTGCCAGATGCCTTCCGCCTCGGCGAGTTCGGCCCGGTTGTTGATGCCGAGCGCGCTCTCGAAACTGGCTTCCGTCGCCACGACGTCCAGGCCTCGGGCGCCGGCGATCTCGACGATGTCGGTGAGATAGAACTCGCCCTTGGCGTTGCTGTTGCCGACCTTGTCGAGCAGTTCGAGCGCGTGCTTGCCCGCCACCGCCATCATGCCGGCATTGCAGAAGCCGATCTTCTTCTCCTCCGCCGAGCAATCCTTCTCCTCGCGGATGGCGACGAGCCGGCCGCCCTTCTCGATCAGGCGGCCATAGCCGGTCGGGTTGGGCGGACGGAACCCGACGACGACGACGGCGGCACCTTCCGCCAGTTTCCGCCGCGCGACGGCAAGCGCTTCCGGATCGATCAGCGGTGTATCGCCGAACATCACCAGGATGTCGTCGTAACCCTTTGATATTGCTGCACGCGCTGCAAGCACGGCATGCGCGGTGCCGAGCCGCTTCTCCTGCACGAAGGTCTCCGCCTTGGGCGCAAATTTCTGCGCCGCCTTGCGCATTTCCTCCACGCCATGGCCGATCACCAGCGCCAGATCGCCGCTGCCGGCGGCCTCGGCCGCCTTCACCACATGGGCCACCATCGGCAGCCCGGCGATAGGATGCAGCACCTTGGGCAGCGCGCTCTTCATGCGCGTGCCCTCGCCGGCGGCAAGGATGACGGACAGGCAGGATTTCTGGCTCATGAAGGGCAACCGTACGAAAAGCGTTTGAATCAATGGATGCTAGCAGTGCTGCCCATGCTGCACCAATGCGGTTAAATTCCGGTGAGACGGCGGAGCAGCTGACTCTTGATCAGCGGGTCGTTCGTTGGGAATTCTACGTCGTTCTATCTTTTTGATAATTCATATGAAAATTTGGCTATGATCTATTTGCCTCACCGCTTTTCCGGCTTCAACCGGACACACCCCTGCGTCGGACGGCAGCGTTGCGACACCTCCAAGCGCGAACGTTCGGTGTGACACCCCGATACAAAAGCACCGACACGGTGGCGTCAACCGGTTACACAAGGCAGCAAATATCTCCGGCCTTCTGGGAGTGGTGAGTCAGCGTCCCCAGAGGCTGCGCGGGCGTGTCGTCGGTTGGCTGCTGGCGCGGTGACTGGAACGTTCCACGCTTCACAAGCGGGATGGCGAAATCTCGCGAAGGCAAGCTGCGTTCTCCGTTCTGTATCAGCGAACCGGCGGACTGGGAGAGGCGGACTGGGAGAGATGGATACCATGCGCGTGGGGCGTCTGGAAGTTAGCAGGACATGGACGCCGGGCGGCCCGCGTGCAGGCGCTTGGCTGAGCGGTGCAATGACCACGCAGCGCCACCTCGCAGCGATCCTGGCTTGCGACGTCGTCGGCTATTCGCGTCTGACGGAGCGCGACGAGCGCGGCACGCTCGAGCGGCTGAAGATCTACCGCAAGGACCTCTTCGAACCGCTGGTCACCGAGCATCAGGGTCGGATCGTCAAGCTCACCGGCGACGGCATGCTGTGCGAGTTCGCGAGCGTCGTTAACGCGGTGACCTCGGCGATGGCAATCCAGCAGGCCCTGGCAGAACACGAGGCGGAGACGCCCGAGGAAGAGCGGATTCGCTTGCGCATCGGCGTCAATCTGGGCGACGTGATCTGCGAGGAGGACGGCGACCTCTATGGCGACGGGGTCAACATCGCCGCCCGCCTCGAAGGCATCGCCGATCCCGGCACCGTGGTCGTCTCGGGCACCGCCTACGACCACCTTCAGGGCAAGCTCGACTGCGGCTTCATGCCGCTCGGCGAGCTGCGCCTCAAGAACATTGAGCGGCCTGTGCGCGCCTACCGCGTCGAGACCGACGCCAGCGCCTCGGTGGCTGCCCCGCCTCCCCTGCCCGAGAAACCCTCGATCGCGGTTCTGCCTTTCACCAACATGAGCGGCGACCCCGACCAGGAATACTTCGCCGACGGGCTGGTGGAGGACATCATCACCGGATTGAGCCGGGTGAACTCCTTCTTCGTGATCGCCCGCAACTCGTCCTTCACCTACAAGGGCCGGGCGGTGGACCTGCGCCAGGTCGGGCGCGAGTTGGGCGTCCGCTACGTGCTCGAAGGCAGCATCCGCAGAGCAGGATCGCGGGTGCGCATCAGTGGGCAGTTGGTGGACGCGATCAGCGGACACCATGTCTGGACCGACCGCTTCGAGGGCGACGTGAGCGACATCTTCGACCTGCAGGACAAGGTGACCGAAAGCGTCGTCGGTGCCGTCGAGCCGAGCATCCGGCTGGAGGAGATCAAGCAGGCGCGCATGAAGCCGACCGACTACATGAGCGCCTACGACCTTTACCTTCGCGCGCTGCCGCGCTTCTACAGCATGACCCGCGAAGGCTTTGCCGACGTGCGTCGGCTCACCAACGAGGCGCTCAGCATCGACCCTGACTTCAACTTGGCGAAGGCACTCGGCGCCTATATCCGCAGCATATCCGTAAGCCAGTGCTGGCACGAGCCCGACGATATCCGGGTCGCCGCGCGCATGGCGCGCGAAGTGCTGGCGGAAGCGCGCGACGACCCTACGAGCCTACGCTTCGCCGCGCAGGTGATGGCCTACAGCGCGAAGGACTACGAGATGGCGCTGGCCACGATCGAACGATCCCTAATGCTCAATCCCAATTCGGCGCAGGGCCATACGAGCTGCGGTTGGGTGAACGCACATTCCAGCCGCCCGCTCGTCGCGATCGAGCACTTTCACCGGGCAATGCGGCTGAGCCCGGTCGACCCCGAGAAGGGCATCGCGCTCTCCGGCATCGGGATGAGCTATCTGATGCTCGAGCGCTACGAGGAAGCGCTGGCATGGGGAGAACGCGCGCTGCAGGAGATGCCGAACTACGGCTCCTCGCACCGGGTGGTGATCATGGCGCTGGTCAAACTCAACCGGCTGGACGAGGCACGGGCGGCGGCGCGGCGGCTGATGGAGGCGTTTCCGACCTACACGCTCACCCTGCAGAGGCAGATCAACCCTTGGCAAGACAAGGTGTTCGCCGAGCGTTACGTCGAGGCGCTGGGCATCTCCGGCGTGCCGGAGTGATCGTCGCGGTTGCAAGGATGCCCTCTCCTGCGCGTCACGTCCGGCCTGGCGACGTCCCAAGTCCCTGATTCTTAATCAGCAGGTCCACAGTTCGATCCAGCGCACAAAGTAGCAAACTACCCCAGCCGCCCTAGCGCCGGGAAAGTCTCCAGCAGCCAGTACGACGCGCTCTGCACGCCGCCGGTGAGGAAGAATATGCCGGCGACGACCAGCAGCGCGCCGATCGCCTTTTCGACGCGGCCGAGATGGACGCGGAATTTTCCAAGAAAGCGCATGAAGGCGCCGGAAAACAGCGCCGCGATCAGGAAAGGGATACCGAGACCGAGCGAATAGGCGGCAAGCAGCAGCGCGCCCTCGCCCACCGTCTCGCGCCCGCCGGCCAACGTCAGGATCGGCCCCAGCACCGGGCCGATGCAAGGCGTCCAGCCGAAGGCGAAAGCCAGCCCCATGATGTAGGCGGCGACCAGGCTGGCGGGCTTGCCTTGCGACTGGAAGCGCGCCTCGCGCGACAAGAGCGGGATGCGCAGGATGCCGAGGAAATTGAGGCCCATCAGGATGATCAGGGCGCCCGCCACCATTGCCAGCGGCTCCTGCCAGACGCGGAGCCAGTGACCGATGGTCGAGGCGCCGGCGCCGAGCGCCACGAACACGGTGGAGAAGCCGAGCACGAAGGCGATGGAGGATGCAATCAGCGCGCCGCGCGCGCCGGCCCTGGCGGTAGCGCCGGCATCGCCGCGGAAATCATCGACTGAAACACCGGCCATGTAGCAGAGATAAGGCGGCACCAGCGGCAGCACGCAAGGCGACAGGAACGAGATCGCCCCCGCTCCGACCGCGCTGACATAGCCGATATCCAATGCCATTTCGTGCAGTTCCGTTTGTGCTGGCGCCGATATAGCGACGGAATGCCGTCTTCGCCAATCACCATCACGTGGCAAGTCGCCGCTCCGCGGCCGGATTGGAAGAAACGGCACGTCGAATGCGTTGACCCGAAAGAGGCCGCGATTTCCGCACGCTTCGTTAGGATCACGTCAGGGAGATTTCCATGAAAACGATCACAGCCGGGTTGGCCGCGCTTTTGCTCAGCACCGCCGCATCCCTTGCCGCCGAGGCGTGGAAGGAAGCCGAGGTCGGCGGCACCAAGATCTACACCGATGTCATGGGCATGACGCTCTACACCTACGACAAGGATGAGAAGGGCAAGTCGAACTGCTACGACAAATGCGCCGCCAACTGGCCGCCGCTGAAGGCCGAGGCCGGCGCCAAGGCGGACGACGAATGGACGATCGTCGACCGCAACGACGGCACCAAGATGTGGGCCTATGACGGCAAGCCGGTTTACACCTTCGTCAAGGACAAGAAGGCCGGCGATGTGAGCGGCGACGGCGTCGCCGGCGTCTGGCACATCGTCAAGGCCGACTGAGTTCGGCTCGAGACTGGCCGAATATAGACTGGCTGCCGGATACATCCGGCGGCCAGTTCCGCCATGCCAGTGATGCTCGTCGCACCAGCTTCGATCGGCATTGCCACTGCACTGAATCGCTTGAATGGGAGGGCTCGGTCCGGTGGCTCGATACACTGGCGGCCCTTCCCGAAATTATGTGATCTTCTCCATACACTCTAAGAGTGTATTGCCGCGGACGTCCCCGCATTTTGGCCGCTTGCCCTTGACCGATTGCAAAAGCACGGCCATGTGAGCGACGAAAAAGAACGCGTCGTGCGCAGTGGAATTCTTCCGCCGCCCCACAGCTGATATGAGACCTCATGGACGTCGTCGTCGTCGAATCGCCGGCCAAGGCAAAGACAATCAACAAATATCTCGGCAAGAACTATCGGGTTCTGGCCTCGTTCGGCCATGTCCGCGATCTGCCGGCCAAGGATGGCTCGGTGCGCCCGGACGAGGATTTCGCCATGTCCTGGTCGGTCGACACCGCTTCCGGCAAGCGGCTCGCCGACATCGCCAAGGCGGTCAAGGACGCCGACGGCCTGATCCTCGCCACCGACCCGGACCGCGAGGGCGAGGCGATTTCCTGGCATGTGCTGGAAGTGCTGAAGCAGAAGCGCGCGCTGAAGGACAAGCCGGTGAGCCGCGTCGTCTTCAATGCCATCACCAAGGCCTCGGTGCTGGATGCGATGGCCAATCCGCGCCAGATCGACGCGCCGTTGGTCGATGCCTATCTCGCGCGCCGTGCGCTCGACTATCTGGTCGGCTTCACGTTGTCGCCGGTGCTGTGGCGCAAGCTACCCGGCGCCCGCTCGGCCGGCCGTGTGC
>NZ_RZOI01000277.1:0-7107 GCF_004022645.1 Mesorhizobium sp. M4A.F.Ca.ET.020.02.1.1
ACCGTCACCGTGCCGATGGGCACCATGGCCGACATCGGCATGCCGGTCGGGCTGACCTTCGCCGGCAAGGCCTATGAGGATGTGGCGCTGCTCTCGATGGCCGGCGACTACGAGCGCGCCACGCGGCGCCGCACCGTCCCGCCGCGCACGCCGGCGCTGGCGGATGATGTTTTAGCGGGCGGGAAGGGCAACGCCGCTTCGGCCCAGCCCGGTGAGACGCCATTCGCCGTGAACCTCACCGCCGAGACCATTCCTGCCGGCGACACCGACGAGATCGTCGTCACGCTGGATGCCGGCGCTGCCGATGGGGCAAACGTCAAGGTTCACGTCAACGGCGAGCCGGTGGCGATGCGGCATGACGGCAATCGTTACATCGGCCGCGTGTCCGTGCCCGCCGCCACGCATCAGGGTATCCACAGCGTCTGGCGCGGCTCCTACGGCTCGATCGTCACGGCCGTGGTGCGGCTGCCGGATGGGCGCACCGCCGGGGCCCATGCGGTGACCGGCGGGATAGGATGAGGGCTGAAGCTGCCAATCTTCCCCCTTGTGGGGGAGATCAGTTGGCACCGCCGCTTTCGCCAATCTCCGCCTTCGGGTGAAGCATCCATCCTTGACCCTCCGAACCCTCACGCTATCTTCGCGCCCATGCCAGAATCCAGCCTCGCCCCGCTCATTGTCATCGATCTCCAGACCGGCATGTTCGACGGCCGCTTCGAGCCGCCGATCCATGATGCCGAAGGCATCGTCGCCCGCGCCCGCGCGGTGATCGACTGGGCGCGAGAATCCGGCCGCAAGGTCGCCTTCATCCGCCATGACGGCCCGCAAGGCGATCCGCTGGCGCCGGGCGCCAGCGGCTGGCCGGTATGGCCGGGGCTCGGCCAGGCCGGCGACGAACCGACCTTCGGCAAGACGGTCGGCGATGCCTTCTCCAATGCCGCGCTTGGCGAATGGGTAGCCGGCCAGGGCGCGGGCGCGGTCATCCTGCTCGGCGCGCAGAGCGACTTCTGCGTTGCGGCGACCGTGAAGGGCGCGATGGCGCGCGGCCTCGGCGTGACCGTGGTGTCCGACGCGCACTCGACGCTCGACACCCCTGCCGAGAGCGCGGCCGAAATCATTGCCCGCCACAATGTGGCTTTCGAAGAGGCCGGCGCGAAACTGGCGACGGCGGAGGCGCTGAGCGGACGCTGAACCCTCTCCCGGAAGGGAAGCGCCCTCAGCCAACCCGGGGAGACCTCACCATGCCAAGCCTCAACCTGCCCGCCGTAGGTGGATGCCGCTGTGGTCGTGTTCGCCTGAAGATCACCGCGCCGCCGCTGCTGACCATGGCCTGCCATTGCACCGGCTGCCAGCGTATGTCGGCCAGCGCCTATTCGCTGAGCGCGGCGATCCCCGACGAGGCCTTCGAAGTTACCCAAGGCGAGCCAGTGATCGGCGGGCTGCACGGCGCCTCGCGGCACTATTTCTGCCCGCATTGCATGAGCTGGATGTTCACCCGGCCTGAGGGGCTCGACTGGTTCGTCAATCTGCGCCCGACCATGCTCGACGATCCAGGCTGGTTCACGCCCTTCGTCGAGACCTGGACCAGCGAGAAACTGCCATGGGCGAAGACGCCCGCGGTGCACAGCTACGCGGCGCTGCCTGCGATGGAGGAGTATGGCGAACTGACGGCCGAGTTTGCCCAAGCCTTCACGACTGGCTCCTTCGCAACGGGCGGCTCCGCCGGCTGAGGGCATGTTATCAATATCTCAGCCGGCGGAGCGGGGGGCTGCCACCACTTAATGCCGTCACTGTTGCCCTTGGCATTTTCGAATTGGATAATATTGCGGAACGTCCAGTGGACATTCCGGGAACCAAGCGCAACCAAAACCTTCACGAACCGCGCCATGCCGATGGCGCAGGGTCGTTCTGGAGAGAGCCGGCCGTGGTCGACGGGGCCGCGGGGGCGCATGTTGGGGTGCTTTCGGGCCCGCGTCGACCAGGGCGGCTCGTACCGCCGCGAAAACACCATCGCATATCGGCAACGAAGCGGAACTTCCGCGATAGCGGAATAGGCTGGCGTGATTTTGCGGATTCGAGCTCCAGAGTTGCCACCTTGGCGCGAAAATGGCGATCGCCGGTTGCGGCGCCATCAAGAAACGACATGCCGAACCCGGCCAACATGATTGGCTACCAGACCACCGGCAAACCGGCTCGGATGTGCAGGCACCGGAGATATGAGGGCGCGCCCGCCAGCAGGTGAATCAACGCTTCAACCGACGGCCTAAGTGTTGGATATCCCAAGTGGCACGCCAGCCGCGGCCGGATGCCGCAAATTAATTTGCATGCAAATGTTTCGTCTCGGCGCCTTTTTGTGAAGCCTTTCACCGTTCTCGTGAAATCGGTCGGATACACATGCGGCGCAAAACTGGCGTCGCGTGACAGGGCAACACTGCCCGTTCCGCCGCTACGATACGGAGGATATCAATGTTGAAAAGCCTTCGCAGGCTTGTAGCCGCTCTCAAGCGCGCCTCCAGGCACAAACACACAATGCGTGCATTGAACGACTTGCCCCCGGAAACCCGGAAGGACATCAACTGGCCGCACTCGGCCCAAAGCTGTCCGGAACCGGTCCAGCCATACGAGATACGGTTGCCCTTCTGAAGCAGTTCCAGGAACAGCGGTCTACCGTCCGTGAGAACAAATGCTTGGAGCGGTTCGGTGGTTGCAGCAAAAGGCTGAACCGCTCTAAGGCTGCGAGGTCGACGCGCAGCGAACGACATGCCGCCGCGCGTCCAGCCGAACGATGCCGGCGGGGCGCCTGGCGGCCCGGCCATCGCCGATCTGGCGGCGTCCTAGCTTATGTCCGCAACAACTTCCCCCGATACAGGGTCGGTCACGCCGAGATCGCCGCCGAGATCTTCAAGCATGTCGCGGAACCCGTCGAGAATGCCGATCATCGACGGCCGCGCGGCGGCGAGGCTGTCCATGTCGTTCCACTCGCCGACAAAGCAGAATGTGCGCTCGCCGGTCTTGATGAGGGCGCCCTTGCGAAAGCCCGCGGCGTTGAGCGCGATGGTCTTGTGCTTCTCGACGAAGGCCTGTTCCTTGCCTGGCTTGGTGCGAAAGCGCACGACATTGTAGGCGGTCATGGTTTCCTCCGATCGGTTTGCGATCAGCCGGCGGGCTTGTAGACGCCCGCGGCCTTGTTGGCGGCCGCGAGCACGGCCTTCATGTCGAGTTCTTCGAGGATGACAAAGTCGCTCAACGAACCGCTTGCCCGCACCGCAAGGGCTATGCCCATCCCGGCAGCCTGGTCCGGCACCTCGCCATTGACGACGACGTCATAAGCGCCGCGCGTGAACATCAAGCCGGTCATCTTGCCGCCGACGCTTTCAAACAGCGCATTGACTGCAGCTTGCCGGTCCGAGCCCTGCATCAGTCCTTTGGCGGCGTGGGGTGCATAATTTGCCAACACGGTGACCTTCATGGGAATCTCCTCCAGATAACAATGTCTCGGGCCGCTCAATTGTTTGAGCAGCACCGGGTTGCTTGTCCTTTCACTGACATTTGACGTGGCCCGTGGGACCGCCTTGGGCAGCCAAGGCCAACGGCGGTGCATAACCGGAGCTTCGCTTCGGTTGTAGCAATATGCGCCTATTCTAATATGACGACAATCCCGCCGTGGACGCGGTTGCAATGGGCCTCATGCGGCACAACAGTCTTCCATCGGCGGTCGCCAAAATGTGCTTTTCTCCCTGGCGGAATGGCATTCCGGCTATTCCAACCGGCGAGGGAGCCTGATAATAGGTCAGCCACATTGACCTAAATGCGCATGATCTCGCAAAGCGCGAACCGCTTTTGGACGAGATCGTGCCCGAGCAAGATTGACCATCCACGGGGAGGTGGGCCTTGACCCTGATGAACCTGTTGGCGTCGCGCGCTTCGCGCATGAAGGCGTCGGAAATCCGCGAGCTGCTGAAACTGCTCGACCAGCCGGACATCATCTCCTTTGCCGGCGGCATTCCGGACCCCGCGCTGTTTCCGGCGGACGCCATCAGCGCAGCCTATTCCTCGGTGCTCGGCGGCGCGGAGGCGGGCGCGGCCCTGCAGTACCAGGTCAGCGAGGGCTACCTGCCGCTCAGGAAATGGCTGGCCGGCCAGATGGGCAAGCTCGGCGTCGCCTGCGACGAGGGCAACATCTTCATCACCTCCGGCTCTCAGCAGGCGCTGGACTATCTCGGCAAGCTCTTTCTCTCGCCGGGCGACACGGCACTCGTCACCTGGCCGACTTATCTTGGTGCGCTGCAGGCCTTCAACGCCTATGAGCCACGCTACGATCGGCTGACGCCGGACGGCGGCAACATGACGCCGGCGGCCTATCACGCAGCCGCGGCGGCCGCCGGCGGGCGGGTCAAATTCGCCTATCTGGTGCCGGATTTCGCCAACCCGACCGGCGAGACGCTGGGTGTCAAGCAGCGCGAGGCGGTGCTCGACCTTGCCGGTGATCTCGACATCGCGATCATCGAGGACGCGGCCTACCGGGCGCTGCGCTATGACGGCGAAAGCGTGCCGCCGATCCTGGCGCTGGACTGCCAGCGCTCCGGCGGCATCGACAATGCCCGCACGCTTTATTGCGGCTCCTTCTCGAAGATCCTGTCGCCGGGCATGCGCGTCGGCTGGGTCTGCGCGCCGCGCCGCGTGGTGGAGCGCCTGGTGCTGATGAAGCAGGCCTCCGACCTGCACAGCCCCTCGATCAACCAGGTGGCCATGCACCGCGCCGCCGAGGCGATCTTCGACCAGCACGTGGAAAAGTTGATCGGCGCCTCCCGCGCCCGCCGCGACGGCCTGCTCGGCGCGCTCGAGGCCAACATGCCGGAGGGCGTGACCTGGAGCCGGCCGGATGGCGGCATGTTCGTCTGGGTGACGCTGCCCGAGGGCGCTGACGCCACGGCGCTGCTTGCCCGCTCGGTCAGGGAAGCGCGCGTCGCCTTCGTGCCGGGCAATGCTTTCCATGCCGACGGCACCGGCCGCAACACACTGCGGCTGAGCTTCACCCTGGCCGACAGCCGCGCCGTCGGCGAGGGGATCCCGAGGCTGGCGAAGCTGCTGGGGTAGCACGCCTCGCTATCTCCCACGAAGGGGCGCTCGGATGCCGCCGCCGGAACCCGCCGGGCATGCCGGCCGTTTCATTGCAGAGCGTTCAAACAGTTGGAGGTGAGATGGCCGTCATCCTCATCGGCGCGTTGCTCGTTGTCGCCGGCGTTGTCTATATGGCTGGCGCGGCGCTCTGGCGTGGTCGGCTCAGCGAACCGGCGCCGCTCGGCACCCCCGCCGACCGCTCCGCCTCAAGGTTGGCAACGCCTGGACCGACGCTCGAACCGCGACGGCGCGGGATGGGCTTCCTTGGCTTGTCGCCGAACTGGCCGGGCCTGCTGATGATAGGCGTGGGCGTCGTCATGCTGTTGTCGGCGGCAGTGCTTTAAGCCGCCAACTCCATCGCCGCTAGGACAAAGCCGCCGAGATCGGCAGCTTCGGCGATTCACCATCCTCGTCACGCAAAGTTGCACGCCTTCAGCCGATCCTCTCGGCTAAAATGCGGGCGGATCAGCCAGAAGGAGAGGAAAGCCATGACCCTACGCTTTGGCCTCATCGCCCTTGCCCTGTCAGGCTTCGCCAGCCAGGCATCGGCTGTCGAGATTTCCAGCCCATCCGTCTCGGACGGCAAGTGGGACAACAGATACATCGGCGACAGCGCCGGCGGATGCACTGGCGGCAGCGTCTCGATCGCCTTGAACTGGAAGGATCCGCCGGCCGGCACCAAAAGCTACGCGCTCACCATGTTCGATCCCGATGCCGGCGGCGGCAAGGGCTGGTGGCACTGGCTGGCCTGGAACATCCCGGCGAGCGCCAATGGATTGCCCGAAGGCGCCGGCTCGAAGGGCGGCAAGGGCTTACCCAAGGGCGCCATGCTCGGCAAGGGCGACATCGGCCGCGCCGGCTATTTCGGCCCGTGCCCGCCGCCCGGCAGCGGCGCGCATCATTATGTCTTCACGCTCTATGCCCTCAAGGCGGCGAAGCTCCACGCCAAGGCGAGCGCTTCTCCCGCGACGGTGGCGGCCGCCGCGAAGGCGCAGTCGCTCGGCACGGCAACGGTGACCTATACATATGAGCGCTAGAGGCTGCCGATCTCCCCCTCGCGGGGAGATCGGCAGCTTCAGCTATTCCGCCGCCAGCAGCTTGTCCTGCGTCTTCGTCTCGAAGTCGCTGGCGTCGTGGCGCTCGTGCAGCTGGTAGGCCGGGTCGCCGGAGAGGCGGTTGACCATACGGCCGCGCTTCACCGCCGGCCTGGCGTCGATGGCGTCGGCCCAGCGCTGGACGTGCTTGTATTCCTGCACGGCCAGGAACTCCCCGGAATCGTTGTAAATGCGGCCCTTGGCGAGCCCGCCATACCAGGGCCACACCGCCATGTCGGCAATCGTGTAGTCCGGTCCGGCGAGGTACTCGCTCTCCGCCAGCCTGCGGTCGAGCACGTCCATCTGCCGCTTGGTCTCCATAGCGAAGCGGTCGATCGCATACTCGATCTTTTCCGGCGCATAGGCGTAGAAATGGCCGAAGCCGCCGCCGAGGTAGGGCGCCGAGCCCATCTGCCAGAACAGCCAGGAGAAGGTTTCGGCCCGTGCCGCCGGATCCTTCGGTAAGAATGCGCCAAACTTTTCCGCCAGATAGGTCAGGATCGAGCCGGATTCGAAGACACGGATCGGCTTCTCGCCGCTGCGGTCCATCAGCGCCGGGATCTTGGAGTTGGGATTGACCTCGACGAAGCCGCTGGCGAACTGGTCGCCTTCGTTGATCCGGATCAGCCAGGCGTCGTACTCGGCACCCTTGTGGCCCAGCGCCAGAAGCTCCTCCAGCATGATCGTCACCTTCTGGCCGTTGGGCGTGGCCAGCGAATAGAGCTGCAGAGGGTGCTTGCCGACCGGCAGTTCCTTGTCATGCGTCGGGCCGGCGATCGGCCGGTTGATGCTGGCGAAAGTGCCGCCATTCGGCTTGTTCCAGGTCCAGACTTTCGGCGGGGTGTATTGGTTCATGGGGGAGCCTTGAGGGTTGGCGGGGGCGCGGATTGATCGG
>NZ_RZOI01000278.1:0-7077 GCF_004022645.1 Mesorhizobium sp. M4A.F.Ca.ET.020.02.1.1
CGACACCTGGCCGGCATAGCCGGTGAGGAGGTTCAGCCCGACGCCCGCCAGGCTGAGCGCCAGGAACGGCAGCAGGATCGCCTCGAACAGATAGGAGCCGCCGATGAGCGGCACGACCGTGTAGGCGAAGGCGACGAGGATCAACGGCGCCAGCCATTTCGGCAGGCCTGCGCCCGTGGACAATTCGGCTGCGGGCAATTCGGTTGCGATCGCGCTCATGGTCAGACCCTTTCGACAAGCTTCTGGCCGAACAGGCCGGAGGGACGGATCAGCAGGAAGACGAGCGCGACGACATAGGCGAACCAGCTTTCGATACCGCCGCCGAAATAGTCGCCGATGTAGACCTCTGCGAGCTTCTCGCTGGCGCCGATCAAGAGCCCGCCGACGATGGCGCCGAGGATGGAATCGAAGCCGCCGAGCACGAGCACGGGAAGCGCCTTCAGCACCACCAGCGACAGCGAGAACTGGACACCGAGACGCGCGCCCCACAGCAGCCCGGCCACCAGGGCGACAAGGCCGGCCGCGGCCCACACACTCGCCCAGATCAGCGGCAGCCTGAGGCCGACGGCAAGTGCCGCGAACTGGTCGTCGGCGACGGCGCGGAAGCTTAGGCCGATGCGGGTGTAGCGGAAGAACAGCGACAAGAGCAGCACCATGGCGGCGGCCACGGCGGCGGCGAAGATGTCGAACTGGCTGATCAGCACGCCGCCGACTTCCAGCGGCACGTCCTCGATGCCGAGCTCGAGGCCGTGCACCTGCGTGCCCCAGATGAGCTGGGCGGCGCCCTCGATGATGTAGGAGAGGCCGAGCGTGGCCATGAACAGCGTGATCGGCGGTTTGTTGGTCAGCGGCCGCAGCACCGCGCGCTCGATGCCGATGCCGAGCGCCACCATGATGGCGAAGGTGACAGCCAGCGCCAGCGCGAACGGAACGCCGCGCTCGACGAGGCTGACGAAGGTCAGAGCCGCGAAGAGCAGCAGCGCCCCTTGCGCGAAGTTCAGCACGCCGGAAGTCTTGTAGATCAGCACGAAGCCGATCGCGACCAGCGAGTACATGACACCTGAGAGCAGCCCCCCTGTCAGCACCTCGAGGAAGAACTGGTAGTCGAAATCGCCGATCATATGCCTGCCCCATCCTCATTGTCGGAGGCGACGCCGAGATAGGCATCGATTACGCGCTGATCGTTCCTGATCTCGTCGGGTGTGCCGTCGGCGATCTTGCGCCCGTAGTCGAGCACGGCGATGCGGTCCGAAAGGCCCATGACGACGCCGACATCGTGCTCGATCAGCACGACGGTTGTGGCGAAGCGGTCGCGGGCGGCGCGCACATAGGCCGCCATCTCGATCTTTTCGCCGGCGGTCATGCCGGCCATCGGCTCGTCGAGCAAAAGCAGGCGCGGCTCGGCGACCAGCGCGCGGGCAAGCTCGACCCGCTTCTGCAGGCCGTAGGGCAAGGTGCCGGCAAGCCGGTCGCGCACCGCGGTCAGATGCAGGAATTCGAGGATCTGGTCGGCGCGGCCGCGCTGCTCGGCCTGCTCGCGGCGCGAGCGGCCAAGCCCGAGGATCTGGCCGGCGAAGTTGGACCGCGTCTTGTAGGCAAGACCCGACGCGACATTGTCGAGGACGTTGAGACCCTTGAACAAAGCGAGGTTCTGAAATGTCCTGGCGACCCCCAAGCGCGCCAGACGCTGCGTCAGAACCTGAGCATAGCGCACGCCGTGCAGCGCGACATGGCCGCGATCGGCCCGGTAGACGCCGCTGATGACATTGATCAGCGAGCTCTTGCCGGCGCCGTTCGGCCCGATGATGGCGCGTATCTCGCCCGGTTCTACGGAAAGATCGACATCGGCCAGCGCCACCACGCCGCCGAAAGACAGACCGATGCCTTCCATCGCAAGCAGCGCCGGTGAAGCGTCGGCCGAAACCGGCTCGTTCTTGTGCGATGGCTGCCCATCCGACAGGCCTCGCGCCAGGATCTCCGGCGCATAGACCGAAGCCTCGGCCACTCCAAAGGCGTAGTTGGCGGTCGGCATCTGCGGGCGTCCTCGGCGTTTCGTGGCGAAGCCCGTTGCCGCCCGAAGGCTCGGGCGTGCAGGGCAATCGCGATTTCCAATGACGGTTGATTATTCGGCGGCGAGAACCGTTTCGGCCTGCCTTGCTTCCAGCTCGCGCACAAGCGGGATGACGTGCTTGCCGAAATACTCGACCTCTTCCTGGAAATGCAGGAAGCCGAGCAGGATAAGATCGGCGCCGGCGCGCTTCAGCTCGACGATGCGCTCGGCCACCTGCCTCGGCGTGCCGATCAGGTTCGAGCGGAAGCCGTCATTGTACTGCACTAGGTCGTCGAAGGACGATTTCGCCCAGTTGCCCTCGCCTTCCGGCGAGGCTTTGCCGGCGTTCTTGACCTCGTGGCCGAAGGCGTTGACCGCTTCCGGATTGGCCTTGGCGATGATCTCGGCCAGCACGGCCTTCGCCTCTTCCTCGGTCTCGCGCACGATGGCGAAGGCGTTAACGCCGACCTTGACCGAATGGTCGTTGGCCTTGGCCTTGGCCTGGATGTCGTCGACCTGCCTGGCGATCCCCTCCGGCGTATTGCCGTTGGTGAAATACCAGTCGGACACGCGGGAGGCCATGTCGCGGGCCGCGCGCGACGAGCCGCCCTGGAAGATTTCCGGCAGCGGCTGCGGCGGCTTCGGCTTCAGCGAGTACTGGTTGAAGCGGTAGAAGTCGCCGCGGAAGGTGAAACTGTCCTCGGTCCAGATTCCGCGCAGCGCGCGGATGAACTCTTCCGAGCGCCGATAGCGTTCGTCATGGTCGAGCCAGTGCTCGCCGATGGCGTGGAACTCGCCGCGGAACCAGCCGGAGACGAGATTGATGGCGACACGGCCATTGGTCAGGTAGCTGATGGTGGCGAGCTGCTTGGCGGCCAGCGCCGGATTCCACGGACCGGGCAGGATCGCTGCGATCACCTTCAGGCTTGTGGTGGCGGCAAGCAGGTCATGGCTGAACGACACCGATTCATGCTGCTCGTCGGCGCCGTAGCCGGCGGTGAAGCGTATCTGGCTCAACGCATAATCGAAGCCGGCCTTCTCGGCGATCTGGGCCAGCTTGCGGTTGTACTCCGCCGAATGATTGGTCCTCTGCTCGATGTTCGAGATGACGAGCCCGCCCGAGACGTTCGGTACCCAATAGGCGAATTTGACTGCGTCGCGATCGTTCTGTGGCATGAAAATCTCCCGGCTTGGCCTGTCCCAACAATTGGTCCGGCGGTGGCCGAACGTGCGGACAATTATTAGTCTATTGAGTATATATACAAAGTAGGATTTTCCGTTTTCACGGCCACGCCCGGACGGAAATACCAATTCGCACAGCCGCATCCGTTGCGGATTTTCAGCCCGCGGCCGGGATCGAAGGCAGGGCGCCGAGCCGGCCTTCGATTTCCGAGGCGACCGCCTGCGCATGGCGAGCGACTTCCGGCAGCCCCATCAACTCGCCAAAAGTGCCGCGCGCCAGCGGACCGGCGACGAACAGCCCCGCAAGCGGCGCGCCCTTAGGGCCGACGGCACGGCTATCGAGGCCTGTTTCTATGCCGAGCCCATGACGATCGGCCCTGATCAGGCCGGCCTCGGCAAGCGAACGCAACGCGGGGTTGAGGTGGAGCGCCTTGCCATGCGCCGGTCCCGTGGTGTTCACCACGGTGTCGAATTGCAGCGTCTCGATCTGCTTTTGGCCGCGCCGCCGCAGGCTAACCGCCAGGCGATCCCCGTCCTGCTTCGAGGCCACCAGACTGGCCGCGATGTTGTCGAACGTGCCCTCGGCACGGCGGCGCTCGAGCACGCTGGCGACCTGCGGCGCGATCCTGAAGCGATGCACGTCCCAGAAGACGCGCAGCCGGCGCACCAGCCGCATGCGTTCTTCAGTGCCGAGCGCAGACCACACCAGCGGTCCCTGCAAGCGAAGCTGATCGAAGACCGACTGCCAGTTGACGCCGGCGGCCTCGGCTGCCGCCAATGTCGAACGAACGCGCTCGAGCAATGCAAGCGCGGTGCTGGCCGGCGCCGAGACGAAATCGCCGAACGGTTCGCCGCGAACATCCGGATGCCCGCGCGAGCGCAGCCCATGCCGCGACACGGCCAGGATGCGGCCGCGATGGCCGCGGCGGTCGAGCTCGGCGACGGTGTCGGCCGAGGTCAGGCCGGAGCCGACGATCAACACCGACGCCCCGGGAGCGATCGAACCGAGCGCATCCCGGGCATACACATCGGCAACGAAGCCGCGCGTGGCGGCGACCGGCTTCAGGAAGGCAGGAACATCGGGCGACGGGTGCGTCATGGCAAGAACGACCACGTCGGCCGAGATCGGCTGATCCGAGGTGAAAACAGTCCAGCCGCCGTCGCTGCTGCGCCTCACCTTCCGCACGTCGTCACGCAGGTGGCGGACCGCTCCAGTCTCGACAAAAGGCGCCAGCTGTTCGGCGACATAGCGGCCGAAGACCCGCCGCCTCGGAAAGACGTCGCCGTTGCGCCAGACCGAGTCCGGATCGCGCCCGACTTCACCGTCGTGGGCGAGCCAGCGCAAGAAATGCTCGGGCTCGTCCGGGACCAGGCTCATCCTGGCCGCGGGAACGTTGACGCGATGCGACGGCTCCTCGCTGGAATAGGCTAGCCCGCCACCCAGGAACGGGCGCGGCTCGATCACCGTGACGGATGCATGCGGACGCTGCCTGGCCAGGTGCCAGGCAACGGCCGCGCCCGAGAAACCGCCACCGAGGATGGCGATATGGCTTCGCGGCCGGGGCGGCAGCGCGTTCACGATGCGCTGGCGAGCGATTTCGGCCGATGGTCGCCGGCGATGGTCTCGCCGAACGGACCCGTATTGACGGAGGAACCTGCGACCTTGACCAGGTGGTCGGTCGGCAAATGCGGCAGCACCAGCTCGCCGAAGCGATAGGCTTCCTCGAGATGCGGATAGCCCGACAGGATGAAGGTGTCGATGCCAAGCCGGCGGTACTCGTCGATGCGCTGGGCGATCGTGGCGGGATCGCCGACAAGTGCCGTGCCGGCGCCGCCCCGCACCAGCCCGACGCCGGCCCAGAGGTTCGGCGCGATCTCAAGCTTCGACCGGTCGCCGCCATGCAGCGCGCTCATTCGCGCCTGGCCGACAGAGTCCATGCGGGCAAACACCTTCTGCGCCGAGGCGATGGTCGCATCGTCGAGCCGGCTGATCAGCCGGTCGGCGGCCGCCCAGGCTTCCGCCGTCGTCTCGCGGGCGATGACATGCAGGCGGATGCCGAAGGAGAGCTTGCGGCCCGCCTTGTCGGCGAGCTTGCGCACGCCGTCGAGCTTACGCTCGACATCGGCCGGCGGCTCGCCCCAGGTCAGGTACTTGTCGATTTCCTCGGCAGCCACGACGGACCCGGCGTCGGACGAGCCGCCGAAATAGAGCGGCGGATAGGGCGCCTGGACCGGCGGGAACAGCAGCCGGCCATCCTCGATGTGGAAATGCCGGCCCTCGTGCTCGACCGTCTCGCCACGCAGCAGCCGCTTGTAGACCTGCAAGAACTCCTGCGTCACCTCGTAGCGCTCGGCATGCGACAGGAAGATGCCGTCGCCCTTGTTTTCAAGCGGATCGCCGCCGGTGACCACGTTGATCAGCAGCCGGCCGTTGGAGATGCGGTCGAGCGTCGCCGTCATGCGCGCGGCAAGCGTCGGCGATTGCAGGCCCGGCCGCACCGCGACCAGGAAGCGCAGCCGTTTCGTCAGCGGCGCCAGCGCTGAGGCGACGACCCAGGAATCCTCGCATGATCTACCGGTCGGCAAAAGCACACCATAGTAGCCAAGCGTGTCGGCCGCTTGCGCCACCTGGGTCAGATAGTCGAGATCGACCGCCCTGCCACCTTCGGATGTTCCGAGATATCGGCTATCGCCATGCGTCGGCAGGAACCACAGCACCTTGATGCGATCGGGAATTTCGGCACTCATGTCTATTGTTCTCAAGAGACTAACTCCAGTTCGTGACAGCGGCTAACTGCTATCATCAAGCATAAAGTCTAGGATTGTTGAGATTGTACCTTCTATTTCGGGGCTGGATCCTGGAATTCTTTATCAAACACCTGATTTTCCTGCGGAATGGCAGCGAGCGCTAACCAACGAGTTGAGCGTCATCGCGTTAACGTCTTCGGCGCCGGGGTATCTCCCCGCCGGTTGGAAGACGGTTCTAGGCGACGGTTATGATTTGGTAGACGAACAACCTTGCGAGTTGGACTCGCAAGCCGGAATTGTTTTCTGCGCATCGGGGGGGGGGGCGGATCCGGTCGACGAGGTCACTGCGACCAGTACTGCCAGGCCCAGTAAAAACTTTCGTCGCGTGGCGGCAGGCGATCGCGCCCGGGGTCCAGCCGCACCGGCGCCGGCGATTTCGGTTCGTTCAGCGGCGTCTCCGACGCCACGGCTTCCTTTGTGCTGGCAAGCAGCCAGTCGCCGACCTGGGCGAAAAGCACGGCGGTGGAATGGTTCATCATCATTCTCCTTGTTTCGCTCAGTCCTTGCCCGCCCAGGGAACCAGCGCGCGCTCGACCCTGCGGATGACGAACTCCAGCGCGAAGGCGATGGTCGCGATCACCAGGATGCCCATCACCACCACGTCGGTCACCAGGAACTGCGCCGCCGACTGGATCATGAAGCCTAGCCCGCGTGTGGCCGCCACCAGTTCGGCGGCCACCAGCGTCGACCAGCCGGCGCCGAGCGCGATGCGCAGGCCGGTGAGGATCGAGGGCAAGGCGCTGGGCAGCATGACATGGCGAACGACCTGCCTCCGCGTCGCGCCGAGCGAACGCGCTGCGTCGATGCGCTCGCGCGAGACGCCGCGCACCCCGGCGGCGGTCGACAGCGCCACCGGCGCCAGCATGGCGATCGCGATCACCAGGATCTTCGACGATTCTCCAATGCCGAACCAGATGACGATCAGCGGCAGATAAGCGAGCGGCGGGATCGGGCGCAGGAATTCGAGCAGCGGATCGAAGACGCCGCGCCCGATCTGGCTGATGCCGATGGCGAGCCCGACCGGAACGCCGATGACG
>NZ_RZOI01000279.1:0-7074 GCF_004022645.1 Mesorhizobium sp. M4A.F.Ca.ET.020.02.1.1
GGAAGGTGTCGTCCTCATCGTCGCCGAGGTCCACATCGTCCTCGTCGTCTCCGAGATCGGGAAGATCGTCGCCGCCCTTGGCCTCGTCATCAGCCTCTTCGAGCGAGACGACCTCGGCGCCCTCTTCGTCCTCGGCGTCCACTTCCTTGTCGGCGACATCCTCGTCCTCCTCGAGAGCGGTGATCTTGCCTTCGTCGAAATAGGAGCGCGGATAGCTCTTGCCGGTGTAGGGCGAGACGATCGGGTCCTTGTTCAGGTCATAGAATTTCCGACCCGTTTCCGGGTCTATGCGTTTGGTGCCAAGTTCAGCTTTTGCCACAGCAAGCCTCGTAGATAGAAGAGTGGTCCCCTTAACGGCAGTTTACGGCGCTGTCAAAGCCAAAAGCCGGCTTCAGGCAGGCGTTGCAAAAGCCCGCAATCGAAGGCTTCTCGCAAGGGGATGACCATTTCCGTCCGCCGTGATACGAGACCGCCGCAACAAAAGAAAAGTGCCGGCGCGCCGGCGTTCCATCCAGGGAAAACCATGTCTCACGCTGCCGCTCCGAAACCGGCCACGGCCCGCAAATCTCCAGCCCTTTCCGGCGCCGCGCGGGTGCCGGGCGACAAGTCGATCTCGCACCGGTCCTTCATGTTCGGCGGTCTGGCCTCCGGCGAGACCCGCATCACCGGCCTGCTCGAAGGCGAGGACGTGATGCGCACGGGCGCCGCGATGAAGGCGATGGGCGCGCATATCGAGAAGCGCGGCGCCGAGTGGGTGATCCGCGGCACCGGCAACGGGGCGCTGCTCGAACCGGAAGGTCCGCTCGACTTCGGCAATGCCGGCACCGGCTCGCGCCTCACCATGGGGCTGGTCGGCACCTATGACATGGAGACGACCTTCATCGGCGATGCATCGCTCTCCGGCCGGCCGATGGGCCGCGTGCTGGAGCCGCTGCGGCAGATGGGCGTGCAGGTGCTGAAGGCGACGCCTGGCGACCGCATGCCAATCACGCTGCGCGGCCCCAAGCACGCCGCCCCCATCACCTACCGGGTGCCGATGGCCTCGGCGCAGGTGAAGTCTGCGGTGCTGCTCGCGGGCTTGAACACGCCGGGCATCACCACGGTGATCGAGCCGGTGATGACGCGCGACCATACCGAAAAGATGCTGAAGGGCTTTGGCGCCAATCTGACGGTCGAAACCGACGAGCGCGGCGTACGCCACATCTTCATCGAGGGCCAGGGCAAGCTCAGCGGGCAGACGATCGCCGTTCCAGGCGATCCGTCCTCGGCCGGCTTCCCGCTGGTCGCGGCGCTCATAGTATCGGGCTCTGACATCGTGATCGAGAACGTGCTGATGAACCCGACCCGCACCGGCCTGCTTTTGACGCTGCAGGAGATGGGCGGCCGGATCGACATCCTCAACCCGCGCAACGCCGGCGGCGAGGACGTCGCCGACCTGCGCGTGCGCTCATCCGAATTGAAGGGTGTCGTCGTCCCGCCGGAGCGGGCACCCTCGATGATCGACGAGTATCCGGTGCTGGCTGTTGCCGCGAGCTTCGCCGAGGGCGAGACGCTGATGCAGGGGCTGGAGGAATTGCGGGTCAAGGAATCCGACCGCCTGTCTGCCGTGGCCAACGGGCTGAAGCTCAACGGCGTCGACTGCACCGAAGGCGAAGCGACGCTTGCCGTGCGCGGCAAGCCCGGCGGCAAGGGGCTGGGCAGACACCCCAACGGGCCGGACACGACGGTGCAGACCCATCTCGATCATCGCATCGCCATGAGTTTTCTGGTGATGGGGCTGGCGGCCGAGAAGCCGGTGACCATCGACGACGCCAACATGATCGCGACGAGCTTTCCGGAGTTCATGGGACTGATGAAGGGGCTGGGCGCGGAGATCGGGTGATGTTGCGGGACTGGCCGCTCTTGGCAGGCTGCATTGGAGCTGCGCTGGTCCCGTATCTGATCGAACGCGTCGCTTTCAAAGAGCGGTTTGGCATTTTCGCTCTTCTTTTCTGGCTTCTGGTTCTTCAGTTCCTGGCTATCTATTTGTCGGTCGGCCCTGCCAGGTTTCTCGAAGACAATGGATGGGTCCTTCTTGCGGGACTTCTCAAAGGGATCGGGGCCATGGCCTTCATGACAATCGGCGTCATACCGCTCATTGCATTGCCGCTGTCGATCTCGATCGCCCTGGCGGTGCTGGCGTTCCGCCTGTTCAGGCAAGTCAGATGACCCATACCTTCACCATTGCCATCGACGGGCCTGCAGGCGCCGGCAAGGGCACGCTTGCGCGCCGGCTCGCCGACCACTACCGGCTGAACCTGCTCGACACCGGCCTCACCTATCGCGCGGTTGCCCACAAACTGCTTCAGCTTGGCCTGCCGCTCGACAACGTCTCGGCAGCCGAAACCGCGGCGCGGCAGGTGGACCTTTCGAAACTCGACCGCGCCGTGCTGTCGGCGCATGCGGTGGGCGAGGCGGCCTCGAAGGTTGCGGTCATTCCCACGGTGCGGCGCATCCTCGTCGAAAAGCAGCGCGACTTCGCCAAAACGCCGCCGGGCGCGGTGCTTGACGGGCGCGATATCGGCACCGTCGTGTGTCCCGACGCCGACATCAAGCTCTACGTGACGGCGAGCGCCGAGGTGCGGGCCAGGCGCCGGCTGGCGGAGATCGAGAGCATCGGCGGCAGCGCCGATTTCGCCACCATCCTGGCTGACATCGAGCGCCGCGACGAGCGCGACATGGGCCGGACCGACTCGCCGCTCAAGCCGGCTGTCGACGCGCACTTGCTTGATACGTCTGAAATGGCTATAGAGGCCGCGTTTCTGGCGGCTATGGCGATCATCGACGACGTCCTGGCCAAGAGAAGCGGAGCCTGAGCCAGGTTTTTCCTCGTGTTTCCGTTGCCGGAGGCGAAGAAAATACCCATATCGGGCACAAACCAGCCTGCCAGCATTCTTCATGCGCCGGACTTGCCGCCAAATGCGGCCAAGGGCTTTTAGCCCGGAACGCCGGCAGGCTCACGCAACGCTAACCAACGGCGCCCACTCCGCGAAAGACGCGGAGTATTCCAGGAGAAACAATGTCAGCTGCTAATCCGTCTCGCGACGATTTCGCGAGCATGCTCGAAGAATCATTCACCGCCGGCCATTCCGGCGAGGGCCAGGTTGTCCGGGGCACGATCACCGCGATCGAAAAGGACATGGCCATCATCGATGTCGGCCTCAAGGTCGAAGGCCGCGTGCCGCTGAAGGAGTTCGGCGCCAAGGGCAAGGACTCCTCCCTCAAGGTCGGCGACACCGTCGAAGTCTATGTCGAGCGCATCGAGAACGCGCTTGGCGAAGCCATGCTGTCGCGCGAGAAGGCTCGCCGCGAGGAGAGCTGGGTGCGCCTCGAGGAGAAGTTCACCAAGGGTGAGCGCGTCGAAGGCGTCATCTTCAACCAGGTCAAGGGCGGCTTCACCGTCGACCTCGACGGCGCCGTGGCGTTCCTGCCGCGTAGCCAGGTCGATATCCGCCCGATCCGCGACGTCTCGCCGCTGATGCACAACCCGCAGCCCTTCGAGATCCTCAAGATGGATCGCCGCCGCGGCAACATCGTGGTGTCGCGCCGCACCGTGCTCGAGGAGAGCCGCGCCGAACAGCGTTCGGAAATCGTGCAGAACCTCGAAGAGGGCCAGGTGGTCGAGGGCGTGGTCAAGAACATCACCGACTACGGTGCGTTCGTCGACCTCGGCGGCATCGACGGCCTGCTGCATGTCACCGACATGGCATGGCGCCGCGTCAACCATCCGACCGAGATCCTCAACATCGGCCAGACGGTCAAGGTGCAGATCATCCGCATCAACCAGGAAACCCACCGCATCTCGCTCGGCATGAAGCAGCTCGAGAGCGATCCGTGGTCGGAGATCGGCACCAAGTTCCCGAGCGGCAAGAAGATCAAGGGCACCGTCACCAACATCACCGACTACGGCGCGTTCGTCGAGCTGGAGCCGGGCATCGAGGGCCTCATCCACGTTTCGGAAATGTCGTGGACGAAGAAGAACGTGCACCCCGGCAAGATCCTGTCGACGACCCAGGAAGTCGACGTGGTGGTGCTCGAGGTCGATCCGGCCAAGCGCCGCATCTCGCTCGGCCTCAAGCAGACGCTGGAGAACCCGTGGGAAGCCTTCGCGCGCACCCATCCGGTCGGCAGCCAGGTCGAGGGCGAGGTCAAGAACAAGACCGAGTTCGGCCTGTTCATCGGCCTGGAAGGCGACGTCGACGGCATGGTCCACCTCTCCGACCTCGACTGGACCCGTCCGGGCGAGCAGGTGATCGAGGAGTACAATCGCGGCGACGTGGTCAAGGCGCAGGTGCTCGACGTCGACATCGAGAAGGAGCGCATCTCGCTTGGCATCAAGCAGCTGGCGCGTGACACGGTCGGTGAAGCGGCGACTTCGGGCGAACTGCGCAAGAACGCCGTCGTCACCTGCGAGGTCATCGGCGTCAAGGACGGCGGTCTGGAAGTGCGGCTGGTCGACAGCGGCATCGAGACCTTCATCAAGCGCTCCGACCTCAGCCGTGACCGCGACGAGCAGCGCCCCGAGCGCTTCACCGTCGGCCAGAAGGTCGACGCCCGTGTCATCGCCTTCGACAAGAAGACCCGCAAGCTGCAGGTCTCGATCAAGGCGCTGGAAATCGCCGAGGAGAAGGAAGCGGTCGCCCAGTACGGCTCGACCGACTCCGGCGCCTCGCTGGGCGACATCCTGGGCGCGGCGCTGAAGAAGCAGGGCAACTAGAGCATTCCAGGAAAACCGCGCGGCGGTTTTCCGTCCGGAATTGCTTGAGCCTCTTCGCCCAACCTCAAAGAAAACCCCGCCGGAGCGATCCGGCGGGGTTTTTCTTTGGCGGGATGTCCAGAACGGTCCATCGTTTCATGGAAACGCCGACCCGCTCCGGCTTTGTTTTGGGCTATTGCGAACGGAAGACCGTTTCACACTTTTCCTGGAATTGCTCCGGAAAATCAGGCCCGACCGTAGAGCGGCACCAGCGTGCCGCTCATCGCCAGATTGGCGGGCGAGGCGAGATAGGCGATAGCCTCGGCGGCGGCTTCGAGGCTCACCCATTTGGTGAAGTCGGCGTCCGGCATGTCGGTCCGGTTGGCCGGCGTGTCGAGCGTCGAGGGCGCCACCGCGTTGACCAGTATGCCCTTGTGCTTCAGCTCCTCGGCCATCGCCACCGTCATCGCCGCGACCGCCGCCTTGCTGGCGGCATAAGCGACCATGCCAGAACCGCGCCTTGGATCGAGCCCGGCGCGCGCCGTGACGTTGACGATGCGCCCCGCCGTGCCCGAAGTCAGCATCGAGCGGATCGCGGCACGGCAACAGAGAAACGTCGTGCGGGCGTTGGTGTCCATCATCTCGGCGAAGGAGGCCGATTCGATCTTCTCCACCGGCGCCATGGCAAAGCCGCCGGCGAGGTGGATCGACCCCCAGAGGTCGGGAAGCTGGTGGTAGAAGGCCTCGACCTTGGCGGAATCCGACAGGTCGACGTTGTGCGCCAGCCTGACGCGGTCATGGGCGGCAAAGGGAAAGTGCGGAGGCGCCGCGGCATGGGCATTGGGGACATGGCAGATCGCGCCCTGATCCAAGAGCTTGCCGACAACCGCGCCACCCAGCGCCCCCGTGCCGCCGGTCACCACGATATGCCTGCCGTCCAGTGTTTCCGTCATATTCGACTGCTCCAGTCCATTTCACGCTTGCGCCACGCCGGCGCCGAACCTCGCGCCTTTCGCGCCGTCACTCAACTGAAATTTCGTTGACGCTAATTCACCGTTTCAGTTCGCCGGCCAACCGTCGAGGATCGCATCCCAGAGCAGGCGATCGCCCGTCGCCGGACGCTCGGCCTTGTGCGTCAGCTTGTGCAGCCAGAAACGATCATGGACCGCGCGATGCGC
This sequence comes from Mesorhizobium sp. M4A.F.Ca.ET.020.02.1.1, assembly GCF_004022645.1. Taxonomy (NCBI): domain Bacteria; kingdom Pseudomonadati; phylum Pseudomonadota; class Alphaproteobacteria; order Hyphomicrobiales; family Phyllobacteriaceae; genus Mesorhizobium; species Mesorhizobium sp. M4A.F.Ca.ET.020.02.1.1. The sequence continues at coordinate 5,914 of NZ_RZOI01000279.1, forward strand.
TGCCTCGTCGAGCGGCTCGAAAAGCAGCCATTGCAGCTCGTGCGGCCGGTCGGCGCCGACCTGCGGCCTGGCCAGGAACTCGCGCCGAAGCCGCCGATGCAAGAGAAGCGCAGCCTCGAAATGGTAGGGGAACATGAAGTAGTCATGAAGCCCGTCATGGGCCTTCCAGTAGTCGGCGAGGCCGCAAAGAACGGTCTCGACCAGCGGGTGGCCCTTGCGGGCATGAATGAACCAGGTTTCCACGAGCCGGGGATGGCGACCGGTCTCGCGCAGAATGTAGAAATCCTCGCCTTCGATCTCCGGCGGCACGGGCTGCCGCAGCAGGATCGTGGCATCGAGCCATGTCCCGCCGTGCCGGGCCAGCAGGTCCAGCCGGACGAAGTTGGAAAAATGCTGGCTGCTCATCAGCCCGCGCCGGCGCTTGTCCCAGACATGGCCGGGAAGGTCGGTATGATCCTCGACGGTCCTGTCGTCGAGGACGATGAGTTCGCGTTCGCCCCTGTGGCGGGCCACTGAGCGCAGGCACGCCCTGACCACCGGCGGCGCCGCGTCGGCGCCTTGCGCCCAATATTGCCAGATCGGACCAAGGTCGCCAGGCGTGCTGGCGGAGCACCACCGCGAATGATCGACGGCGATGTGCCGCACCCGATGCAGCCTCTTGCGGGACCAGGTCATGCACAGCTTGGCGGCGCGTTTGCGCAGCGGCCAGGGCAAGATCGGCGAGGACGCCGCCCGGCGCAGCGGCGCAAGATAAGGGAACCTGAGCGGATCACGGAACGGCGCTGCTTCGCTGAAGAACGAGCCCGCCGCGCCATCGTCTGTTGCCACGGTGCTCAATCCACCGTGATTTCGATGACCCGCGGCTTGCCCGCCGCCCGGGCGCGCTTCAGCACATCCGCCAGGCCGTCGGCGCAGGCAAGCCGCTCGGCAGCGATGCCATAGGCCTCGGCCAGCTTGCAGAAATCCGGCGGCGCCGGCGAGACGCCGACCGGCTCGACGCCGACATCGAGCATCGAGGTCTCGATTTCGCGATAGCCGCGATTGTTCCAGACGACGAAGATGACCGGGGCATCGGCATCGAGCGCGGCACCCAGCTCCGGCAGAGTGAACTGGAAGCCGCCATCGCCGGTCAGGCAGACGACCGGCGCCTCCGGCACGGCA
>NZ_RZOI01000027.1:0-20165 GCF_004022645.1 Mesorhizobium sp. M4A.F.Ca.ET.020.02.1.1
GGCTCGGAATCATGGCCATACCCGGTGTCGGGCCTGTGGTGGCGGCCGGCTGGCTAGCTGCTACCGCAGTTGGCGCGGTGGGCGGCGCGGTGGTCGGCGGAGCCGCCGGCGGAGCCGCCGGCGGAATTGTGGGCGCACTGACGGAGTCCGGCGTTCCTGAACGCGATGCTCATGTATATGCCGAGGGCGTTCGCCGCGGCGGCAGTCTCGTGACGGCCAAAGTCGACGATCGGCTCACCGGCGAGGCTGAACGCATCCTGCGAGGCGAGCGTGCCGCCAACCTGGACGAGCGGCGAAGCGCTTACGAGGCCAGCGGGTGGACGGGATTCGACGCGACCGCAGAGCCCTATGATGACATCGAGGCCGAACGCGATCGCGTTCGCCGGACCACACCACTCTAAAAAATGAGGCCCCGTCGAATACACGACGGGGCTTTTTCTTGCCGGGCGCACGAGGCATCCAAAATTTTTTGATTGTCTGCTCATCTGGAACATCTAAGGCAATCCCACGCAGGAGCAGAGGGGATGACCCGGATCGCGACCTTCAACGTCAATGGGGTTAACGGCCGGCTCCCCGTGCTCTTTAAGTGGCTTGGCGAGACTGACTGTGACGTCGTCTGCCTTCAGGAACTGAAAACATCGAACGCAAAATTCCGATCGAGCGATTCGGGACCTCGGCTTTGGCGCAATCTGGCACGGCCAGAAATCCTATAACGGCGTGGCAATCCTGGCCCGTGGTAAGGATCCGGTCGAGCGCCGCCGCGGCTTGCCGGGCGATCCCGATGATACGCATAGCCGCTATCTCGAGGCGGAAATCGACGGTCTCATCGTCGACTGCATCTATCTGCCCAATGGCAATCCCGCGCCAGGGGCCAAAGTTCGATTACAAGCTCCGTTGGTTCGAGCGTCTCGTCACCTACAGCCAGTCGCTGTTGGGCGAGCGCACGGTGCTTTGTGGTGATTACAACGTCGTGCCCACCGAAATAGACGCCGTTGTTCCGGCGCGCTGGCTGGGCGATGCCGTCTTCTTCCCCGAATGCAGGAAAGCCTATGCCCACATGATAACCTTGGGTTGGGTGGATGCGATGCGTCGTATCCATCCAGACAAGGGCATATACACCTACTGGAACTTTTCCTATCGCGGCGGCTACGACCGAAGCTCAGGCCTGCGGATGGACCATCTGCTCGTAAGCCCGTCCCTTGCGAAGCGCATTCTGGCCGCGGGAGTCGATGTCGAGACCCGTGGATGGGAAAAGCCGAGCGATCACGCACCCGCCTGGATCGACGTCGGTTAAGACCGTTTGCGCAATTGCAGTTGCAGAAAGTCTGCCCGGCAGCCGTCGCCCACGCTTCACGTCGAAACCCTGAAAGGAGACCTCGCAGATGCCAAAGTTCGTTACGATCCAATATGGCGATCGGGCCGGATATGACCGCACGCCCCAACCCGTCAGGGATGCCGGCTCATGAACAGGACGCGAGGTTACGCTCCGAAGGCGCCCCGATAGGCAGGGCGGGGACGCCGGTACAGGTGCGCAATCCGGAGGGGTCGGGAGTGGAAACTCGCGATGGTGCGTTCATGTCGTCAGATCTGCCGATCGCCGGATTTGCCTTGATCGAAGCTGCTGACCTCACCGAGGCCATCGGCAAAATCTCGCAGGTCCCCTGTGCAGTCGCGCATGGCGTCGTCGAGGTGTGGCCCCTGGGCTGAAAACCCGGTGCAGTCTTGCTTGAATTGCTCCGCTGGGTGATGCCTGGCAGCACACCGCCGCCCCGGCCATCACCTACCTCCTCATTGGGCAGTGGGTCAGCCTAAGATGACTTGAGGCGTTCTGATAAGCCGATCTGCATAAGATTCAATGAGACAGTACCGACCCGTTGCAAGTCATCCTTGCCATTTTCCAGAGGTCGGAAGCAGGGTAAGGTTGCCTATTCGCGTTTCTGGCTCGCGGAGATCGGCGGCAGCCCCCCCTAGCCTGGACTATTCCAGGCCTGCACTTCGTAGGCCTTCGATATATCTTGAGCGGTCTTCCGCCCGTATCAGTGGGTGGTATTTCTCGACCCAGTCGATGCTGAAATTCGGCTGTAAGCGTTTGCATTCGACGAGCCCTTGGCGTGCGATTTCCAGATCACCGGCTAGTCCTGCGGCTGCCGTGAGTCAAGCGGTTCCAAAGTTCGGTCTCATCTGTACGGCCCGACGTTCAGCGCTTACCGCTTCGGCGTACCGCCCGGCGACTAGATGGCAAAGCCCTTCAACCGAAAGATTGGCCGCTTGGGTTTGATCAAGAGGACTCAATCGTCGTGCGATTTCGAGCTGACGGAGGCCATCGTCCGCAAGTCCGGCATAGCCAAATGCAACTCCCAAGATTATGTGGGCGAATACAAAGTTCGGGTTGCGCTGCAGTGCCTCGTTCAGTTCCTCCACCGCCGGCCCAAGTCGTCTCGACATCGCAAATACGTAACCCGCCGCAAAATGGGCCCATGCGTCGTCGGGATCGAGGTCAATCGCGCGTTGGGCGAGGGTGAGGGCATTGGATATGCTTGGAGCAAATTCCAAATTGCCTGAGACCACACGGGTGGCAAAGGCCCAAGCGAGTAGGCTGCGGGCGCGTGCATAGTGGGGATCAACCTCAATCGCTCGCTTCAGGAGGTTGATGCCAGTGTCCTCGTCTTGAATAACCCATGTCCAGATATAAGGCATTGCCCGGACAACACAGCCCCAGGCATCGAGACTCTCCGGCGCCTTACTTTGAAGGCGAAGGCGTTCAGCTGCGTAAATCTGCGGCTCTATCGCCGCGACAACGCTGTGAGTGATCTCGTCCTGCACGGCGAAAATATCAGAGGTGGGCCGGTCGTAGCGCTCTGCCCAGATGTGATTGCCGCTGGCCGCGTCGACAAGCTGCCCAGTTACCCGCACCCGCTCGCCAGCTTTGCGGACGCTGCCCTCCAGTATGTAGCGAACACCAAGCTCACGCGCGACCTGACGGATATCTGGCGCCTTGCCTTTGTACGCGAAGGTCGAATTGCGCGCGATAACGAAGAAGCCCCGCAGCTTGGATAAGGCCGTAATAATATCCTCGGCGACGCCGTCGCCAAAATATTCCTGTTCGGGGTCACCGCTCATGTTCAGGAACGGCAGGACAGCAATCGACGGCTTGTCGGGCTCGGCCAGTTTTCCTCCGATAGGGCCGGGCAGTGTCGGCTCTCTTTCGGGGTCACGGTCTAAGGCTACTCGATAGGCTCGCACCGGCCGTGCAATGTTTTTGAGTTCTTTGTCGCCGATATCCTCGAAATCAACCTTCAGCTTGTCGCGCACTTGTTCATATGCCGCACCCGACAGGCAAATACCGTTAGGTTCGGCGATACTTTGCAGACGGGCAGCAATATTGACACCGTCGCCCATCAGGTCGCCGTCGCTCTCTTCGATTACATCGCCAACATGGATACCTATGCGGAACTCGATACGTCTATCAGGCGGCACCCCGGCGTTGCGTTCGAGCATGGCGTTCTGCACTTCGATAGCGCAACGGACTGAATCGACAACGCTGCGGAACTCGACGAGGGTTCCGTCACCGGTGCGTTTCACCACTCGTCCGATGTATACCGCGATCGTAGGATCAACCAGGTCGCTGCGGAGGGCCCGGAGGCGCGCGAGAGTCCGATCTTCGTCCAAGCCAGCCAGTCGGCTGTATCCGACGACATCGGCTGCCAGGATCGCCGCAAGCTTGCGGGTCTCGCTCATTTGCCCCTTCCTTCACTCACCGACATAGCACAGACTCATTAGGGCTGCTTCATTTAGATCGGCTCGACCTGCAGCCGCTTCCGGTCCGCAGTGGACATTGCCGGCGATTGTTGAAAGGGCTTGGAGTGGGTCCCGCGCGGTCATCTGCGATGAGCGACTTGACCCCGTTGCGGACGTCGTGACTAGGCGCGATGATCTCAACCGCGCCAATTCGGCTTCCGGACTTAGGGGAGACACTTGTATGGCTGATTTCAACGTCGGCTTCGTGATTTTCCCCAATATCACTCAACTAGACTTCACCGGCCCGTTTGAGGTTCTGAGCCGGCTTGCAACGCCGCCCTCTATCTCGGCTCGCAGCAAGTTCCCGCAGTCGCGCACCCACGTCGTCGCGAAGACGATGTTGCCTGTCGTGAGTGACCGCGGCCTTGGCATCATGCCCAGTTGCACTTTCGAAACTTGTCCCGCGCTCGACCTCCTTTGCGTGCCGGGCGGCTCGGGCGTTGCGGAAGCGCTCGCCGATGCAGTGACGATCGACTTCATTCGCCGGCAGGGCGCGCATGCACAATACGTGACATCGGTATGCATGGGCGCGTTTCTTCTTGGCGCAGCCGGACTGCTGAAGGGGCGTCGGGCAGCGACGCATTGGGCCTATGTCGACCTATTGCCCCTGGTTGGCGCGCGACACGAAAAGGCACGTGTCGTCCGAGACGGCAACGTCTTCACGTCGGGTGGAGTCTCTGCAGGCATCGACTTCGCCTTGACCATCATTGCCGAACTTGCAGGGCCGGAGGTCGCACAAGCCATCCAACTTGGGATTGAGTACGACCCGTCGCCACCTTTCGATGCCGGCCAGCCCGACAAGGCGTCCGAGGCGGCCACGGCGCTGATGGTTCACCGCAATGAGGAGGCCCATGCGGGCATCAAGCGGGGGCTCGAGAAGGTTTCGCATAGAAAGGTGTAGGCAACTCTTCGCCTCACAGGTGTAGCTGCCGAGGTACAACAATCGTAGGTGAGCGGCCCCTGTAATGGGCGCGAAAACCCTTGCACCCGTCGCTATGGACGACGCCCGTGCCGATCGCGATGAACTCCAGTAGATGCGCGCCGGGTACAAATTTGGAGCGCGAAGTGTGAACTTGGAGAGTCGCGTCGGGCGGCTTCGACGTCAATAGCCAGGCTCTTGCGCGGTCCGGCGACAATGTGCGGGGAAATCTAGGGAGGCAGCCAGTACGGATCCAGCTGAGAGCGGCCGAGGCGCTGCAAGCGACTCGGCAATGACGGCAGCAAGCTCCACTCGCAGCGAAACTAAAGAAGCAATCGTGCGTTGGACGCGATTAAGCCATTTCGTCTTGGGATGGGGCGGGTGAGCATGGTCAAGCCAACGTCGCGTAAAGCAATTCAGGGGTCAACCGCTCGTCAAGCGAAGTCGCCTATGCGTGACCCAGCCAATTCAGAACTGCCAACTTTTCGGCCCGTCCAGCTCGCAACGCTCGTGGACGTCGTCCCTGCCGGCGACCGCTGGCTCCACGAAATGAAATATGACGGCTATCGCATTCTAGTCGCCGTCGGCAGCGGGCAAGCGCGTGCCTACACGCGATCTGGCCTGGACTGGTCTCACCGTTTTCCTTCCATTCTTTCGGAAGCCAGCAAGCTCAAGGTCGGGTCCGCCCTGATTGATGGCGAGGCCGTCGTTGTCGATGCAAACGGACGATCAAACTTCCAGGCCCTTCAAAACGCATTGAAGGGTGCGCCGGCGACCATCGACTTTTATGCCTTCGACCTCCTTCAACTCGACGGCGAAGATCTCACCAGGCGTCCTCTCCTTGATCGCAAGGAAAAGCTCCAGGCCATTTTGCCCGCGAAGAACCCGGTGCTTCGTTATTCCGATCATATCCTGGGTCGCGGAGAAGAGTTGCTCGAGCGCTTTTGCGCAGCTGGTCTCGAGGGGGTGGTTTCGAAGCTTGCCGATTCTCCTTATGTGGCGGCCCGCGGCGGAAACTGGCTCAAGATCAAGTGCATCAAGCGGCAGGAATTCGTGATTGTCGGCTGGACGCCGTCCGACAAGGTCCGCGCGTTCCGGTCATTGATCCTTGGAGTGCATGACGGGGGCAAGCTGCGTTTTGCGGGGAAAGTCGGCACTGGCTTCGACACAGCTGAGCTTTTCCGCCTCATGAAGATCATGGCACCACTCGAGCAGAAGGCCGCGACCGTCGAGGCGCCGCGAGCCGAAGTTCGCGGAGCACACTGGCTTCGGCCCAAGTTGGTGGCGGAGATTGCCTTCACAGAGATGACCAACGAAGGAACGTTGAGACATCCGAGCTACCTTGGTCTGCGCGAAGACAAGAAGGCGGCCGCAGTCGTGCTGGAGACGGAACGTCGCACAGCCAAGCTGACCGCGGCGCCGGCGAACACCATCGCTATCAGCAACCGTGACCGCGTGATCTATCCGGAGTCCAATATCACCAAAGGCCAGCTTGCCGACCACTATGCGGCCGTCGCGGAGATCATGTTGCCTTGGGTCGGCAGTCGGCCGATCAGCCTTGTTCGGTGTCCCCAGGGCCGGGCCAAGAAGTGCTTTTTCCAGAAGCATGATGCCGGAAGCTTTGGCGACAAAGTCCACCATGTCGGCATCATGGAAAAGGACGGTCACGAGGAGCCATACCTTTATGTCGACGACGCCGATGGGCTGATGACCTGCGTCCAGATGGGAACGATCGAGCTGCATGGGTGGGGCGCTCGGATAGAGGATGTCGAAAAGGCAGACCGCCTCGTCTTCGATCTCGACCCGGATGAGGGTCTCGATTTCGAAGCCGTGCGCGCCGCCGCTTTCCAGTTTCGTGATATTTTGAAATCGCTGGGACTTACGACGTTCCCGATGCTGACGGGAGGCAAAGGAGTGCATGTGATCGCGCCGCTCACCCCACAGGCCGAGTGGCCGCAAGTGAAAGACTTTGCGCATCGCCTCGCTCAAGCGGTCGCTCAAAGCGATCCCTCTCACTTCACGGCCGCGTTGTCGAAGGCCCGCCGCAAGGGTCGCATCTTTGTCGACTATTTGCGCAACCAGCGTGGGGCGACCGCGATCATGCCTTATAGCGCGAGGTCCCGACCTGGCGCTCCGGTCGCGGCGCCGATCACCTGGGCGGAGATGAAGACGATTGATGCGCCCTCGCATTTCCACGTCGGCGATGCTCCTGAACTGAAGAAACGCGCAGCTAGCAAATCTCTGGCGGGATGGGGTCGAGCCGACCAATCATTGCCGGATCTGTAGCCCCACTCCGCGAAAAGGCAGCAAGGCTGGACTAGGGGGCCTCACTGCCTTTGGCGTGATTGGAACCTGCGGAGATTGGCCCCGTTTGCCTTGAATGGCCAAAACCGATCCGCGGACAGTCGCCAGTCTGCTTAGGGAATACGCACATCGAACGTCCCTGCGCGGAGACAATCCCTATCGCACCAAGGCTTACTTGCGCGCGGCCGATAGTCTGGCTGCGTTGTCGCAGCCGCTTGATCGGATCATCGCCGCGGGCGCCCTTACCAGAATCCCGGGAATCGGGGACGCGATCGCGGACATTGTGCGCAAGCTCTATGAAACGGGTACGCATCCACGCCTTGAGACGCTGCGCGAGGAGGTGCCGGCAGGTGTGATGGAGCTTTTTACAATACCTGGCCTGCGGCCTGACAAGATCCTGAAGCTCCATCAGGCGCTCGGTGTGAACTCGTTGGCCGAGCTCGAAGCCGCGGCAAAGGCAGATCGCATCCGGCCTGTCAAAGGCCTTGGTGCTTCGCTTCAGACAAGAGTCCTGCAAAACCTGGCTGTCGCTCGAAGCGGCGAAACACAGCTTCACCTGCACAAGGCCGCCGCACTCCTTGAGCATGCAATCCTATCGGTGAAGCAAGAGCATCCCGAATTTTCGCGTGTGGAAATCGCCGGTGATTTCCGGCGCGGTTGCGAACTTGTTGCCGACCTCGCGCTGGTCGCGCTGGGCAAGAAGCGGACCGCAATCGAGCAGTCCACGCTCAGGCTTGTCGTCACGGACAAGAAGCACTTTGGCGCGAGCCTTCTCGAAGCTACGGGTTCGGCGGCCCATCTTGAGCAGTTGAAGATATACGCGGTCGCGAGAGGATTTGCCCTCAAACCCGACGGGCTCTACCGCGGGAGAAGGCTGATCGCATCAGCGACAGAGGAGGAAATCTACGGTGCGTTGGACCTGCAGTTCATCGAACCTGAACTGCGCGAAGGCAGGGACGAGATTGGGCGGGCAGCGAGGCGGCAGCTCCCTACCCTCGTCCGGGACGAAGATCTGCATGGTATCCTGCATTCTCACACGACCGCATCCGATGGTACCGAGACGCTTGAGGCAATGGCTGAAGCGACGCGCAAGCGCGGGTTCGACTACTTTGGTGTCGCCGACCATTCGCAGTCTGCCCACTACGCGGGCGGCCTCACACTGCAGGAGATTGCCGAGCAGCACCGTGAAGCGGATCGTCTGAACAAGAGGTATGGCGGAAAATTCCGTGTCCTGAAGGGCATTGAGGCCGACATCCTGGCTGACGGCTCGCTTGATTATCCGGACCACGTCTTGAAGCAGTTCGATTTCGTTGTCGCGAGCGTGCACAGCCGCTTCAAGTTGCCGAAGAAAGAACAGTCGGACCGTATCATTGAGGCAATCGCGAACCCCCTGACGACAATCATCGGGCACATGACCGGTCGCCAATTGTTGCGTCGTCCCGGCTACGAGCTCGACGTCGACAAGGTCCTCAGAGCGTGCGCGAAATATGGTGTCGCTGTCGAAATCAACGCGCATCCCTGGCGTCTCGATCTCGACTGGCGCTGGCATCAGAAGGCCCTCGACTACGGCTGCATCTTCAGCATCAATCCGGACGCCCATTCAATCCGCGAACTCGACCACATGCATTGGGGCGTCGAAATGGCCCGCAAGGGAGGTGTCCCCAGAGACCGGGTTCTCAATGCCATGGGTTTGACGGCTCTGCTTGCGCATCTTTCAAAGCGCAAGTCCGCCCGCAACGGCGGCAACCGTCACTCGCCTGCGAAGAGCCCTAGAGCCGCGTAACGAGCCGCGGTCTAGCACGAGTCGCTGCCTGGAACGCGATCCGCGGCCGGGCTCCATGCCGGAAACAGATCCGCGACCCTCACCCCCGACGTAGCATCAGGTTCTGCATGAGCCTTCAGTCTAAGCCGGTAGGACATGGACCCACTCCCGGAACGTAGGGCCTTTGTTTTCGTTGGTAGAAATGACGTTGGCAGATCCGACGGTCAATCAACCAAGGCAACAGGAGGAATTTCACATGGTCCGCAAGATACTGGCTACGGTGGCCACGGCTGCTCTCATGTCGACGGTGCTGTGCACCGCCGGTGCTTACGCCGCAAATACCGCCAAACCCGGTGCCCAGACGGAGGTCGTTGCTCCGGTCACGGATGGCAGGCTCGTTTCCAAGATCATGGGAGCCGCGGTCTACGACAGCACCGCAGATGACGCGACGAAGATCGGCGATGTTAATGACATCGTCCTCGACAAGAACGGGAACGCCAAACTCGTCGTCATTGGCGTCGGGGGTTTCCTCGGCGTGGGCGAAAAGAATGTCGCCTACGATTTCAACAAGCTTGAATGGATCAACAAGAACGGCGATCGCTGGCTGGTCGCAAAGACGACCAAAGATGAGCTTAATGCTCAGCCCAATTTCGATACGACGGCCTACGATCCTGCGGCAGCCTCGACGACCCAGCCGACCAAAAGCACGGCGGACACTCAAGCGACAACTGCCAAAACCGATACGACTGCGACGGCCTCGATCGACAAGTCGAGCTTGACCGAAATGCCCTCAGACAAAATCAGCGCGGCAAATCTGATCGGAACCAACGTTTATGGCGCAGATGATGCGAAGGTCGGCGAGATCGGCGACGTGATCCTGACAGGCGACAACAAGGTCGACTCGATAATTGTTGATGTAGGCGGCTTCCTGGGCATTGGCGAAAAGAAGGTCGCCGTCGGCATGGAGAACCTCAAGTTCTTGACCGACAAGAACGGCAATCGCTACCTCTATACGGACTTCAGCAAGGACCAGTTGGAGGCGCAAACTGCCTACGACAAGGCCACTTACGCCCAAAACCGCGATAAGCAACGGATAATCATCAACAAGTAAAGAACTACCGAAGCGCGCGTCGTCCACGGCGGGCGCTTTGGTCATCCGGTGACAGAAGCGGGCCTTGAAATTAGCCGACGAGGTTCGCCATAGCTCTGCAGATATCAGCGACCTCGTCCTGTCTGATGTCCCTCGCGTGTCGAAAGAGACGCGGTCAGAGGGGCTGGCCTGACCTCGCAGATCAGTCTTCTCCTGATATCCGCAGCATAGCGGTGACTAAGATGTATCTCATCCAAATCCTGTTGCCTCGCTCAGACAACCAGGGCCAACTGTACCCCCGAAGAGATTTCGACCGTTTGAAAGAGGAACTGGCGGCTCGCTTCGATGGCGTGACTGCCTATCTCCAGGCGCCTGCGGAGGGTCTTTGGAAGGACCGCGGAAAAACAGACAGCGACGATATCGTCATCTTCGAGGTGATGACGCCAAGCATGGATGTTTCAGATTGGCGGCGCCGACAGGGCGACCTGGAGCACCTCTTTCGGCAGGAAAATATTGTGGTCCGCTACTGGACGATAACACTTCTTTGAAGCTCAGACTCGCTGGCCGCTCCGGAACAAGACTGAGGCATTCAGCTTGCGAGACGATAGGCCTGGTCGCACCTGGCACCGACGCTCAATGTCATCGTCAAGACGCATGATCGGCATCATCCAGATCGCACTGCCATTGTATCAATGACGACCGGCGCCTCCACCGACACGGTCGTCTCCCACGATCGCGGCTCGGATAGGTCGCACCACGGGCAAAGGCATCTCGGGCAACCTTTCTCGCTATTACCCTGCCCCCCTGCTTTATCTTGTGGTCGTCCTGCTATTTTCCGCCAATGTGATCAACATTGGTGCCGACTTAAGCGCGATGGCTGATGCGCTCAACCTTCTGATCGGAGGGCCTAGCTCGGTCTATGTCCTGGGGTTTGCGCTGGTCAGCGTGGCGGCAATCGTGTTCCTCAAATACAGCCGTTACGTGAAAATCCTTAAATGGACCACGCTTAGCCTGTTCGCCTATGTCGTGGCGATGTTCGCTGCAAACGTTCCGTGGCGCGAAGCGGCAAATGGGGTGTTGATTCCGCACGTCGAATGGAACGGCACGTTCTTCACGACGCTGCTTGCCATCTTGGGCACAACCATTTCTCCCTACCTGTTTTTCTGGCAGGCTTCGCAAGAGGTCGAGGAGGAAAAGCTCGATCCTTCCGCCAAGCCCCTGAAATGGGCACCGTGGCAGGCTCGAAAAGCGTTCGGGCGGATTCGCGCTGACACACTGGTTGGGATGGCCCTGTCCAACCTTATTGCCATCGCCATCATCTTCACCACTGCTGCGACGCTCAACAAGGCAGGGGTAACCGATATCTCCTCTTCCACGGACGCGGCGAAGGCATTGGAACCGGTGGCCGGCAAATTCGCCTTCATCATCTTTGCGGCCGGAATCATCGGTACCGGGTTACTGGCCGTTCCGGTGCTCGCGGGATCGGCCGCCTTCGCAGTCGGCGAGGCCCTACACTGGAAGGTTGGCCTGGCCCGTGAACCGAAGGAGGCAGTGGCTTTCTATGGGACGCTTACCATAGCCGCGGCTCTTGGCACCGGCATCATGTTCACGCCAATCGACCCGATCAAGGCGCTTTATTGGAGCGCCGTAATCAACGGCATCTGCGCGGTGCCGGTGATGGTCGTAATGATGCTTATGGCTGGCCGGGCCGACATAATGGGAGACTTCCCCATACGAGGGTGGCTCCGTTCCCTGGGGTGGCTCTCGACCGTAGCCATGACGCTATGCGTCGTTGGTTTGGCGGCTCAGTGGCTACTGTGACCGCTTTCGAATTCCGGGAGCGGTGGATGAGCAAGCCGATAGAGAAACGGCCTGTCAGCTATGACGCTGAGGTCTGGGCAAAAAAATATGGCCCGACGCTCAAGCAGGCCAAGACGATCATCAGTTCAAACGGCTGTGACGTTGGCGCTGCCGCATTCATTCGCGTTTGGTAATGAGGGGCATTAGATCGCCAGCCCGCCGACGGCCGACACCTGGTGGCGCGCCTTGAGGTATCTCACTTCATGGAGTAGCGAATTCCAATAGGTGCCGATCAGCACCATACTGGTCGCCGCTCGCATAGAAGGCACAAGGCCGCGTTTGACCTTGACGCACAAGCCGACGGCATTCGTTCCGGCGACTTCGCCACACCCGAGGCGAAATTCCTGCGCGGCTGGCCTGCTGCTGGCGGCCGGAACTGGCGGTCACGCCACGCGTTCTCCAAAGATCTTTCGGCAATGAAGATTGGGAGCGCGCTATGGGCCTGTTTACGAAGGACATCAAGACAATGGACGATCTGTTCCTGCACGTTTTGCAGGACATCTACTATGCTGAAAAACAGATTCTGAAGGCGCTCCCCGATATGGTTGAAAAGGCCACCAACCGGGATTTGACGGCGGCTTTCAAAGCCCACCTCGCCGAGACGCAAAAGCACGTCCAACGGCTGGAGCAAGCCTTCGAGCTTATCGGTGAAAACCCGAAGGGGACGACCTGCCCGGCGATCGATGGCATCATCAAGGAAGCCAACGGGATCGCAGGCGAGGTTGCCGAGAAGAAAGTGCTCGACGCCGCCCTGATTGCCGCCGCACAGGCCGTCGAGCATTATGAGATTGCCCGCTACGGAACTCTGATTGCGTGGGCTCAGCAGAGCGGCAACGAAGCCGTCGCCCGACTTCTCACTGCGACCCTCAACGAGGAAAAGGCGGCCGACAAGAAGCTCACCACCATCGCCGAACGGAAAGTCAACGAGAAGGCGTCGACTTGATCGATGCGCTTGGGGACGCTTGCATGAACGCGCGCGCTGAACTCACCCGATCCCTTTGGATGAAGGTCGACGTCTATCCCGATGCGCCGAAATTCTCGGGCAAGAAGAGCTGTGACACAGTCATCATAGGAGCGGGGATCGCCGGACTGTCGATCGCTCACGAACTGGCCAACATCGGCCAGAAGGTCATCGTCATCGATCGCGGAACGATCGCCGGCGGTATGACATCGCGAACCACGGCGCATCTGGCGCCGATCTGTGACGATGGGCTCAGCGCGTTGATCAACCTGCGGGGTGAAGACGTTGCAAGGCTGTTCCAGCAAAGTCAGGAGGCCGCGGTCGCCCGCATCGAGGAAAACGTCTCGGAGTTACGGATCGACTGCAATTTTCGCAGGTTGGACGCGTTTCTGTTTCCGGCGATGGGTATCGACCCCAAGGACGCCCGCGATCAACGCCAGCAAGAATTCGATGCGGCACGAAAGGTCGGGGCCGCTGTCGAACTGGTAACTGGCTTGCCGCTCAAGGGCTTCGAGGAGGCGCCGGTCCTGTGCTACCCCAACCAGGCGACTTTCCATCCGTTGAGATATCTGCGTGGGCTTGCGGGATCGATCCGCGAAAGCGGCTCCCTCATTTTCGCCGACAGCGCCGCGACCTCCGTCGAGGAACTGCCCGAGGACGGCGTGCGAGTCTCCACCGAGAACAGCGGCGTGATTGAAGCGGGATCGGCCGTCGTCGCCACGAACTCGCCGATCAACGATCGCTTTCAGCTGCACACCAAGATGTCGCCCTACCGGACCTACGCGATTGCTTTCACATTGCCGAAGGGTGCGCTCCCCGATGCGTTGTTCTGGGACACGGGCGATCCTTACCACTACGTCCGAATGAATCCCGGTCCCGGCTCGGTTGACTATCTGATCGCAGGCGGAGCCGACCACAAATCCGGCGAATCCGACGACGGCGACATTCGTTTCGAGGCAATCGAGGCCTGGATAAGAGCGCTCGTGCCAAGCTTGGGCAAAGAGGTCACGCGCTGGTCGGGGCAGGTTCTGGACACCATCGACTATTGCGCCTTCATCGGCCTCAATCCCGGCAGCAAGTCGGTCTATGTCGTCACCGGCGATTCCGGCCAGGGAATAACGCATGGCGCGCTGTCCGGCTTGCTGGTGAAGGATATGATTTCGGGCAAGGAGAACCCGTGGGCCGAGGTCTACGACCCGTCGCGCAACACACCCTCCGGAGTGATCAACTATGTTCGTGAAAACCTGTCCGCGGTCAAAAATCTCGCCGGCTATTTGCTTCCGGGTGACTTGAAGTCACTGGCCGAGCTTGCCCCTGGCCAAGGCGGGGTCCTGCGGGACGGACTGCGCAAGATCGCAGCCTGCCGCGATATGGCTGGAAAGCTCTATCTGAATTCCGCCGTCTGCACGCATTCTGGATGCGAAGTGGCCTGGAATTCCACCGAGCAGTGCTGGGACTGCTGCTGTCATGGCTCCCATTTTGCTCCCGACGGCATCGTGCTCAACGGGCCGGCCGTTGGTCGTCTCAACCCCGTGGACGCACCGGCGGGAGGAACATGATGCCCATACTTGAGCGCGGCAAAACACTCGTCGAGAAGATCACCGGCTGGCAACGACCCTCAAGCGACGAGCTCGGTTGGCTGGTGCGCCAGCGCAAGGCCAATGCATTCCGCTTCGAGGACGACGGCATCATCCCCAATCATCCCCACTGGCCGTTGGTCGTCTATCGCGGCGTCGTGAAACTGCCTGCCGAATTCGATCCGGCCGCAATCTTCGAGGAGCTCTTCGAGCGCAACAACTGGAAGGGGTCCTGGCGAAACGGCATCTACGATTATGCGCATTACCATTCCCGCATACATGAGGTTCTTGGCGTCGCTCGCGGATCGGCAAAGGTGCAGTTCGGAGGCAAGCATGGCCGCACGCTCACCATCAAGGCGGCAGACGTCGCTATTTTGCCAGCAGGCACTGGTCACCAGTGCCTCGCGGCGAGCGAAGACTTTCTCGTGGTTGGCGCCTACCCGCCCAACGGCACATACGATGAATGTTCTAGGAGCGAGGACCATGCCCACGCCGTCAAGACCATTTTCAAGGTCGCTAAACCACGACAGGATCCCGTCTACGGTGGCAGCGGTCCGCTTTTCGACATTTGGAAAGCATTTCGGTAAGCGCTGAGCGCTTCCGCCCATTTCCTCTGGATGCCTCGATGGCGGGCGGACAAAGGACCGCGCCAATGCACTTCGCCTAAGGAGCAACTGGCTCTGATCGCCGTTAAGACGGACAGAGATTATGCAATGGACATCAACGTTCCCAGGAAAGACATAGGCCTTGACGAGCGACGTAAGCGCCGCAGGCTGCGCCGCGAAAAGCAGCGCGCAGAGAACGTGGGGCGCGCGGAAAAAATGCACCTCGCACGGCTGGCGGGCAAAGGGCCCGGCCGCCATTCGACCGAGTTGGCAAACTCCGCCTATGTCGGCTGCTCCGGATGGTTCTACTGGAAATGGCGCGGAAAGTTCTATCCGGCTGAGATGCCAACCTCCGAATGGTTTACTCATTATGCGCAGCAGTTCGACACCGTCGAAATAAACGCATCCTTCTATTCCTGGCCGACCGTCGCGAATGTGAAAACCTGGCTTCGTCAGCCCGGAACGCGCGCGTTCGTTTACACCATAAAAGTCTGTGAGCTGATCACTCACGTCAAGAGATTCGAGGATACCGAAACCCTGGTAAAAGATTTTGGACTTATAGGCGATATCCTTGGCAAGCGGATGGGCTGCTTTCTCTTCCAGCTTCCGCCAAGCTATCGCTTCACCGAGGAGAGGCTCCGCGCCATTCTGAGCCAGCTCGACCACACGCGACGCAACGTTGTGGAATTTCGTCATGCCAGCTGGTGGAACGAGACCGTCTATTCCGCCTTCCGCGAGAGCGGCACGATATTCTGTTCCTGCAGCGGTCCACGGCTTCCGGACGTTCTGGTTCGCACAGCCAACGATATTTACCTCCGAATGCACGGTCCGGAGCGCTGGTACAGGCACGCCTATTCCGAAGG
The DNA here is from genome assembly GCF_004022645.1 of Mesorhizobium sp. M4A.F.Ca.ET.020.02.1.1. Classification (NCBI taxonomy): domain Bacteria; kingdom Pseudomonadati; phylum Pseudomonadota; class Alphaproteobacteria; order Hyphomicrobiales; family Phyllobacteriaceae; genus Mesorhizobium; species Mesorhizobium sp. M4A.F.Ca.ET.020.02.1.1. The sequence goes on from NZ_RZOI01000027.1 coordinate 15,740, forward strand.
CGAGTTAGCCGAATGGGCCGAGAGGATCAAGAACAGCGGCGCGCGGAGAGCCTGGGTTTATTTCAACAACGACTATGAAGGCTTTGCGCCCGGCAACGCTTTGACCATGCGCCGGCTGCTTGATCAAACAGGCTTCGATCAAGCTCCGTCCGAAGTGGAATGTTTCCGTGGCGGCTCCGTCATCATAGTATGAGATCCGCGTCCGATGAACCCGCCAACAAAGCGCAGTTCCTGCAAATGCCAGATAAGGCGGTGCGCACGTCCAATCGTTTCGGGCGCTTTCCTACGTTGGCTCGGTTCCCGCTGTTGCTCTGCGTCCGCTCGGTCGGTTCAGCTTTCGAGCACCAGCGATGCTTTCACCAATTCCACTGCTGCAGCACGCCGCTCCGGGCCGGCTGCAGCCTTCAACGATCCTGCCGCGCGCCTGATCCACCGCGAGCGCCAACAACCGTCGATAAAGGCCCAAGCCGATACGCGCGAAAAATGACGGTGGTGTTGGCGGGCGGCAGGTCGAGCCCGTCTCAATGATATTGGCCGCCCTCGCCATAGGCGAAGGCGACCATCGCGTCTTCATTTTCAGCAAAGGAAAAGCCCGCGTCGCCGCGGGCTTACTGATGGCTGCGTATCGGACACTCAGGCTTTGTCGACGAGGTTCTTCACCGCGTCTTTGACCTGACCCTTCGCAACCTGCCCCTTGCCCTTGGTTTCCTGGACTTTGCCCTTGGCCTGTTCTTCGTGGTTGTCCACGGCCTTGCCTACAGCCTGGCGAGCCTTTCCAGCGACTTCGTTGGCCTTGCCTTTAACCTTGTCCGACGTGCTTCCCATGACCAGCTCCTTCTTAATTCAGGCAATCACTCGGTTAAGGAATTTACGCCTCGACAATTGGTTCCACAGCGACTAGCCGCAAGCTACCGGTCGGCTTGAGTGGGAGACCGGCGCTGAAGTTAGACCTCAGCATCGGACGCGCTGACCGAGACGGACGTTGGATGCGCACGGGTCGACCGCAAAGGAGAGAATGCGGCAACAGCCGCATGCCAGCCTTTCGCGGCCGGGCCAAAGCCGCCACTCACCGCTCCCCCTTACCGGCCCTCAGCTACCTGGCTCTGGGACATCAAGTATATGGCGGATGCCCTCGCCCCTCCACTCCGAATCCGATGCCTGGTTATAGCCAGATCGAAATCAGAACGAGGGTCACGCTTTCTGTTCCGCCGCCAGCCGGAGCCAACGGAACCTAATTCACCCGGCCCTGTTTCGGAGTGAGCGGCCGAAGAGGACACACATATGAAATCAAAATCATCGCGGGACATGCCAGGTCCGAAACCCCGTAAGGACAAAGAGCGGGATACCCGAGAGGCGGTGAGCAAGACGCCCGACAAAACCAATGATTGGGATCGCGACCTCGTTCATGGCGATGGTGAAAGCGCCGGGATAAAATCCGAGCAGGGCACGAACTCAAAATAATTCGGAGACGGGTACAGCAAGCTGGGTGGAAGTCCCCGCGCGACGCACTGTTTGCCCGCTTTGAGGCCTCGCTGCTCGGGGGATAGACGAGCCCCATGATTTTCAGACTTACCTTCCTCGGCACCTCGGCCAGCGTTCCCTCTGCGGATCGCAATCACCCTGCCCTACTTGTGGAGGCAGGCGGCCACCGAATTTTGGTCGACTGCGGAGAAGGCACGCAGCGCCAGTTGCTGCGCAGCGGCGCCGGCTTGCGGCGGCTTCATCGCTTGCTCCTCACGCACGCGCATTTCGACCATATACTTGGGATCCCCGGCCTGTTCTCTACGCTCCGGTTGGGGCAAAGCGAGGAGCTCCTCACCGTCCATGGAGGCCCGGACACCCTCGACGTCGTCGTGCGCATGCTGGCCGGCCTGTGGGGTGAAGGACGAGCGCCGATCCCACTAAGGCTTGAGCCGCTGACGCCCGGTCGGTTTTTCGACGCGGATGAATTCACGATCGACTGCTTTCAGGTTCGCCACCGCGACACGGATAGCTATGGCTTCGTGCTCGAAACGCCCCCGCGCCGCCACCTTCGCGCCGATTACCTGGCGTCTCTGGGCGTGCCAAATGGTCCAATCAGGAAGGAACTGGTGGAAGGCCGGGCTATTACCCTGGCGGATGGCCGAACGGTTGCTTCCGAAGACGTGTTGGGTCCGCTGGAAGCAGGCAAGAAGCTCGTGATCATCGGCGACACAGAGTCCACCGATGGGCTGGCGGAACATGTCCGCGGCGCTGACCTTTTGGTGATCGAGGCCACCTTCCTGGACCGAGATGCGGCCATGGCGCGCGATTACGGACATCTCACGGCTGCGCAGGCGGCATCTCTGGCGACGACGAGCAATGTGAATCAGCTCGTTCTCACGCATATCTCCGGCCGATATGCCGACGAAGAAATCCTCGCGGAGGCCGTGCGGGCATTTCCGAACAGCCGGATTGCGGCTGATCTCGACGTGCTCACCATATAACCGCTACGATGACATTCAGGATAGGCATCATCTCCGACACCCACGGCCTGCTGAGGCCGGAGGCGGAACGACACCTGGCCGGGGTCGACCACATCATCCATGGCGGGGACATTGGCAGTCCTGAAATCATTGCCGCGCTGCAGCAGATCGCACCAGTCACCGCGATAAGAGGAAACGTCGATACAGCTGGGTGGGCTGCGACCTACGCCGACACCGCGTTGGTGCGGCTGGCAGGCCGAACGCTCTACGTCCTCCATGATCTAAAGACGCTGCAGGTCTCACCAGCGGCACTCGGTATCGACATGGTCGTGTCGGGTCACTCCCATGTGCCGAAACTCAAAACCGTTGACGGCGTGCTCTATCTTAATCCGGGCAGCGCCGGTCGCCGTCGTTTCAAGTTGCCGATCACGCTTGCGACGGTTGATATCACGCCTGACGGTCTACAGCCCGTCATTCAGGATCTCAGCAGCAGCTAATGCGCCGGCTCAAGGCGATCGCATGCCAAGCGTGACGGCCTCCGCAAGCCACCATCACCTCAAATTGGCTTCGTGAACCGGCCGAAATGGAGAGTTCGACAATGCCTTTTATGCGACTGACATCGAGGCGCTGACGTAACGTTTGGCGCGAGCAAGTTTTGCGCTCGCAGCCAACGCAAATTGGGCGTATCGTGGCATATCGTCGGTTGCTAATAAATGAGCCGGCGACTGAGAGCGCAAGACTCCCGCATCGGACTGGGCGCGCTCGAACCACAACTACTCGTTGCGCTCACGAGACCATCTGCCTCCGCCGAACCTCTTTTGCCCGGTTCCGCCCAGAATTGTCGTTTGCAATTCGGAAGAGGAGCGTTCCGATGCGGATTATTCAAAATCGTCGCACCTTCCTGGCCGGCGCTACGGCGACCGGCGCCGCAAGTCTCATCGGTGCAACGACTGAGGCCTGGGCCGAGGCGCCCCCGGAAACGGCTAGCGTGCGCCTGGGCCGCTGGGTAGGTGGCGCTTATTGCTGGGGTTCGCTCTATCTCGCCGGAGAATTGCTGCGCGCAGACGGCATAACCGACGTCCGCTACGTCCAAGGAGACACCAAGGTCGACAACACGCTGTGGCTCGGCGGCGGAGTGACGGATTTCGATTTCAACATGCCGACGATGCATATCCGGTCCATCGATGCAGGAGCACCTATCAAGATATTGACCGGCGTGCACATGGGTTGCTGGGAGTTGCGGGCCAGCGACAGAGTCAACGGCGTTGCTGACCTGAAGGGCAAGCGGGTGGGGATTTGGGCCCTGAACGACCACCCACACGTATTCCTTAGCCTGATCGTCAACTACGTTGGGCTGGATCCCGGCCACGACATCGAATGGGTCGTGGGGCCCTCGCCGATGCAGGATTTCATCGACGGCAAGGTCGATGCCTTCCTCGCCGACACCAGCGCGTTCTCGAAGGTCCGTTCCGATAAGATAGGCCACACGATTGTCAGTAACTTGGTCGACCGTCCATGGTCGGAATATTACTGCTGCATGGTCGCAGGCAGGGCGGACTATGTAGAAAAATACCCGCTGGCGACCAAGCGTGTACTGCGAGCCATCCTCAAGGCTGCAGATTTCTGTGCGTCCGACCCGACCTCGGCGGCGCGTGCGCTGGTCGATCGCGGCTTTCTGCCGAGCTACGACCTTGCACTGACGACCCTGCAGAATACCGCGCACGACAAATGGCGGGCCTATGATGCCGAGGATTCGGTCCGCTTCTATGCGCTCCGCATGAAGGAGACGGGCATGATCAAGTCGAGCCCGCAGACAATCCTGGCCGCCGGCACGGATTTCCGTTTCCTCAACGAGCTAAAGCGAGAGCTGAAGATGTGAGCATCTGACACGGGTCAGCGTTCTCGGTGTCACACTGGCCAGTATTTGGAAGGGAGGTTCCCATGCGTACCCAATGCGCCGGACGGTTCAGCCGACGGAGGTT